>NZ_JBEYZX010000008.1:0-217316 GCF_040646255.1 Streptomyces sp. NPDC046203
CCCCCACACGACCCACTGATGTGGCGCACCACCGCAGCCGTCCTCGCCACCGCAGCCTGGATCATCCTCCTCACCACACTCATCACACACCCATAAGACCCCCGCCCCGCCCGGCCTCCACCCCGGGCGGGGCGGGCCACATCCACCCCCGGTCAGGAACACGGCGGCGCGACGGGCGGGGGCGGTGGGGGCAGGGGCGGATAGTCCGGCGGGGTCGGAATCCGTGGCCGGGGCGGGGCCACGACGGATGGAGGCGGGGGCGGTCCCGGCAGGTAGGGGGACGGTGGCCGGCGCAGGCCCACCGTGCCCCCACCGTACGGCTGTTGCCCGGCCCGGCGCGGCGCGGCGTCCGTATCGCGCCGCATCCCCCCGCCGACCCCGCCGTACCTCTCCTGACCCCCGCATCCCGCCGGGATATCCGGATGCGTACTCCCCCGCCCCCGACTACCGTCGGCGGTATGTCCACGCCCCGAATTTCCTAGCCCAGGACCCGCTTCCACGTCACCCGTGTGTCCTCGGCCAGTTTCGGAGCGTCATCCCATGATCACCGCTCGCGGGGTCGACGTGCGCGTCGGCGCCCGTCTTCTCCTGTCTTCCGTTTCCTTCCACATCGCTCCCGGCGACCGGATCGGCCTGGTCGGCCGTAACGGCGCAGGGAAGACCACCCTTCTGCACACCCTCGCCGGGCTGCGCGCCCCCGCCGCCGGCGAGGTCGTACGTACCGGCCCGGTGGCCTGTCTCGCGCAGGACTCGCGGGCCGCCGACCCGGACATGACGGTCCTGGACCGGATCCTGTCCGCGCGGGGCATGGACGTCGCCACCCGGCGGCTGCGCGAGGCCGCCGACCGGCTCGCCGAGCGGGCGGACGACGCCGCGATGGCGGCGTACACGCGGGCCGAGGCCGCCTTCGAGGCGTGCGGCGGCTACGCGGCCGAGGCCGAGGCGGCCCGGGTCGCGGCCGGGCTCGGACTGGCCGCCGAGATGCTGGGACGGCCGGTCGGCACGCTGTCCGGCGGGCAGAAGCGGCGGGTTGAGCTGGCCCGGATCCTGTTCGCCGGCGACGGCCGGGACGGCACCCTGCTGCTCGACGAGCCGACGAACCATCTCGACGCCGACTCGGTCGGCTGGCTGCGCGGCCATCTCGCGGCGCACCGGGGCAGTCTCGTCCTCATCAGCCACGACCTGGATCTGATCGCGGCCACCGTCAACCGCGTCTTCCATCTCGATCCGCAGCGCGCGGCGCTCGACGTCCACAACACCGGCTGGGCCGCGTACCTCGCCCAGCGGGACGCCGACGAACGCCGCCGGACCCGCGAGCGCGCCAACGCCGAGCGCAAGGCCGCCGCGCTGCACGACCGGGCGGAGCGGATGAAGGCCCGGGCGTCGACGTCGGTCACCGCCCGGAGCATGGCCCGTCGCGCCGACCGGCTGCTGGACGGCCTGGAGGAGGTCCGCCACGCCGAGCGGGTGGCCAGGATCCGGCTGCCCGAGCCCGCGCCGTGCGGCCGGATCCCGCTGGGCGCGGTGTCGCTCACCAAGGGGTACGGGCCCGGGCGGCCGGTCCTGGACGGGGTGGACCTCGCGGTGGACCGGGGCAGCCGGCTCGTGGTGCTCGGGCTCAACGGCGCGGGCAAGACGACGCTGCTGCGGCTGCTCGCGGGCCACGAGACGCCGGATGCGGGACGGGTGGTACGGGGCCACGGGCTGCGGCTCGGGTACTTCGCGCAGGAGCACGAGACGCTCGACCCGGCGCGTACGGTACGGGAGAACCTGGCCTCGGCGGCGCCTGGGCTGACGGACGGCGAGGTGCGGCGGGTGCTGGGCGCGTTTCTGTTCCGGGGCGACGACGCCGACAAGCCGGCGGGGGTGCTGTCGGGCGGCGAGAAGACCCGGCTCGCGCTCGCGGGTCTGGTCCACTCGGGCGCGAACGTCCTGCTGCTCGACGAGCCGACGAACAACCTGGACCCGGCCTCGCGCGACGAGGTCCTCGCGGCCGTCGGCACGTACCCGGGCGCGATCGTCATGGTGACCCACGACGAGGGCGCGATCGACGCGCTGCGGCCGGAGCGGGTGCTGTTGCTGCCGGACGCGGAGGAGGACCTGTGGAACCCGGGGTACCGGGACCTGGTCGCCCTCGCGTGAGGGGCCGGGGCGGGGCGGCGTAGACGGGGAACGGGGGTGGTACGGCCGGACCGGCCGTACCACCCCCGTCCGACTCCGTGCGACCCCGTGCGAGCTGTCCGACTTTCCGGCTGCTCCGGTTGTCCGGCTGCTCCGGTTGTCCGGCCGCTCCGGTCGTCGGGTCGCTCCGGTCGTCGGGTCGCTCCGGTCACCTCGGGTGTTCGGGTACGCCCGCCCGGCCGTCCCGGCTCAGGCGCGCTTGACGGCCTTCAGGACCACGAACTTCCGGTCGCTCGCGACCAGTTCGCTGTTGCCGAAGATCCGGCGCAGCGTCACGTGGTAACCGAGGTGCCGATTGCCGACCACCCACAGCTCGCCGCCGGGCGCAAGGGCCCGGCGGGCCTCGGCGAACATACGGCGGGCGGTCTGGTCGGTGGTGGCCTGGTGGCTGTGGAACGGCGGGTTGTTGAGCACCAGGTCGACCGAGCCGGGGGCCGCGTCGGCGAGCCCGTCACCGACCGTGAACTCGGCGGTGCGGCCGGGTCCCGCGTGGGTGCGGAAGTTCTCCTCGGCGGAGGCGACGGCCTGGTACGACTCGTCGGTGAAGACGATGTCCGCCTCGGGCTCGGCGAGCGCGACGGCGAGACCGACGACGCCGTTGCCGCAGCCGAGGTCGACGACCCGCGCGCGGCCGAGGCCGCGCGGCAGGTGCTGGAGGAAGAAGCGGGTGCCGATGTCGAGCCGGTCGGCGCAGAACACCCCGGCCTGGTTGACGACGGCGCGCCCCGCGAGGCCGGCGGGGGCGTCGGCGGGCAGCTCGTACCGGTACGGCCAGGGGTTGGCGCCCGGCGCGGTGACGGCGAGCGGCGTGGTGTGGATGAGCCGGGCCTTCTTCACGGCGAGGGAGGTCCGGGTCGGGCCGAGGATCGTCTCGAAGAGGGTGAGGGTGGAGGTGTGGATCTCCTTCACCATGCCGGTGCCGACGACGACCGTGCCCTCGTGGACGGCGGGCGCGATCCGGTGCAGCTGGTCTTCGAGGAGCGCGAGGCTCTTCGGTACGCGGACCAGCAGGACGTCGATCCGCTCGGGCGGCGGGTCCTGCGTGGTGAGCATGCGCACCGCGTCGGGGGCGGCCCCGGAACGGGCCAGGTTCTCGGCGGTGGCGGTCCGGCCCAGGTACGAGTCGGAGATCTGCACCAGCTCGCCGGGGCCGGGGTCCTTGGCCGCGAGCGCGGTCACGAGCGCGCCCCAGCGGTCGCCGACGACGGCGACCGTGCCGGACAGATCGGTGCCGGTCTCGGCGAGGTGGTTCAGCAGGTACTCGTCCGCCGCGTCCCAGGCGCGCAGCGGATCACGCGGGTCGGCCGGGCAGCGGGTGAGCGGGAAGGTGCCCCATGACGTGGTCAGACGGTTCATCGTGCCCCCAGGCTAGCCGGTGCCCGGGGTACGGCCGACCGGAGCGGGGGCTGTACGGCCCTCGGGAGACGACCGGGGCGGTGCGGCCGGCAGACCAGGGCCGGGGCCGTGGTCTGCTCTTTGCTGTCGTCGGCGGCGGAGAAGGATCTTCGCCTCGGAATCCTGCCAGAGCCCACGGGCGCGCTCCGAGACGGAAGGACTCGGTTTCCTCGTCCTCATCCCTCGGATGTCTGTTACACGGCTCGGCGGCGGTGCCCGCGAACATCAGCCCGGCCGGCCCTCCCTGCCTGACCCCCGCACCCGGCCTCCCGCCCCGCCTCAGCCCGCGACCGCCGCCAGCTCCAGGTGCCAGCGCCCCGGGCGTCCGGTGAGGGTGATCGTCGACAGGGGGCGGACGTCGACGTTCCAGTACGTCGGCGGCGGGGCCTTCAGGGCGAAGACGAGGGCGGCGCGGACGACGGCCGGTTCGGCGACGGCGACGATCGCGCCGTCGTCGGCGGGCCGGCTGTCGAGCCAGCCGCCGACGCGGATGATGAAGGCGAGCAGCGGCTCGCCGCCGTGCGGGGCGGTGCGCGCGTCGGCGAGCCAGGCGTCGACGGCGGCCGGTTCCACCGCCGCGACCTCCGCCAGGGTGTGGCCGCGCCAGCGGCCCATGTCGCAGTCGCGCAGGGCCGGTTGGGCGAGCGGGGCGTAGCCGAGGGCCACACCGGTGGCGCGGCTGCGAGGGGTCGGCGAGCAGTAGCGCAGCTCGGCCGCGCCGAGCGGGATCAGCCGGGGCGCGGCGAGTTGTACCTCGTACCAGCCGGCCTCGTCGAGCGGCCGGTCGTCGTCGAATCGCTCGGCGAGCAGCGAGGAACTGCGCGCCGCCGCGACGAGCGTGACCCGAAGCGCCATGGCCGCGATCGTGAGGCCGCCGGCCCGCCCGGTCAAGGGGTCGCGCGACGAACCGGGCGGGGATCGCGGGTCACTGCCGTCCGAGAGCCATCCACTTGCCCGGATTGCTCAGGGGCGCGAACCCGACCTTCTCGTAGACACCGTGGGCGTCGGCGGTCGCGAGCAGGATGCGGCTCAGCCCGTACGGCTCCAGGTGGTCGCGGACGGCGGTGACGAGGGCCGTACCGAGGCCGGTGCCCCGGGCCGCGCGGTCGACGTAGACGTCGCAGAGCCAGGCGAAGGTGGTGTAGTCGGTGACCACGCGCGCGTAGGCGGTCATCTCGCCGCTGCCGGTGTCGTACGCGCCGAAGTTGAGGGAACCGGCGATGGCCCGGTCCTGTGTCTCCCGGGACCGGCCGGGGGCCCAGTAGGCGTCGGTGGAGATCCACTGGTGGACCCGGGCCGCGTCGATCCGCGCGGGTTCGGCGGAGATCTCGTACGTCCCGTGCAGGACGGGGGCGGAGACGGAAGCCGTGCCGCTGCCGGTCCCGCTCGGGTCACCCTGGCCGGTCTGATCGTTCTGGGCATTCTGGTCGCTCATGGGCGCAGGCTGCCAGGCCACCAGGCTCCTGTCAGGTGATTTCCTCGCACGTCTCACGGCAGGAGACCGTCGATCGCCGTCCGCAGTCTGCGGACACCCTCCGCGATCTCGGCGGGGCCCGCGACCCCCGCGAAGCTCAGCCGGACGTGCCCGGCGGGCGCCTCGGCGCAGAAGTAGGGGCGGCCGGGGGCGAGGGCGACCCCGGCGCGCAGGGCGGCGTGGAACAGGGCGGTCTCGGGGAGCGTGTCGGGCAGTCGCAGCCACAGGTGGTAGCCGCCGGACGGGACGTGGGGCAGGGCGAGTTCGGGCAGGTGCCGCAGGACGGCGGCGGTCATGATGTCGCGGCGGTTCTTCAACTCGTGCGCGACGGTGCGCAGATGGCGGTTCCAGGACGGCGATCCGACGAGTTCCAGGGCGGCTTCCTGGAGCGGGCGGGGGACGAAGAAGCTGTCGACGACCTGGATGGCGCGGAGGCGTTCGAGGACGGGGCCGCGGGCGGCGAGCGCGCCGACGCGCAGGCTCGGCGAGGTGGGCTTGGTGAGGGAACAGACGTGGACGACGACGCCGTCGGGGTCGTCGGCGGCGAGGGTCGACGGCAGCGGGCCGGCGTCCTCGTGGACGAGCCGGCGGGCGAAGTCGTCCTCCACGACGAAGGCTCCGGCGGCCCGCGCGACCCGGACGACGGCGGCGCGCCGCGACTCGGGCAGGACGGTCCCGGTGGGGTTCTGGAAGAGGGGCTGGCAGACCAGGACACGGGCGCCGGTGGCCCGGAAGGCGGCTTCGAGGAGGTCGGGGCGGATGCCCTCGGCGTCGGTGGGGACGGGGACGGGGCGCAGTCCGGCGGCGCGGGCGACGGCCAGCATGCCCGGGTAGGTGGGCGATTCGACGAGGACGGGGGTGCCGGGCGGGGTCAGCGCGCGCAGGGCGGTGGTGAGCGCGGGCTGGCCGCCGGCGGTGACGAGGATCTCGGCGGGGGTGACACCGCCGCCGATCTCGCGGGCGAACCAGGCGCGCAGCTCGGGCAGTCCGTCGACGGGCGGGCGGCCCCAGGCGCCGGGGCGGCGGCCGGCCCGGGTGAGCGCGGCGGCGAGGGCGCGTTCGGGCTGGAGGGAGGGGTGCAGATAGCCGCCGTTGAACTCGACGGTGCCGGTGGGGGGTTCGGCGAGGGTGACGAGGACACCGGAGGCGTCGACGGCGCGCGGGACGAGTTCGGTGGCCGCGTCGGCGCTGAGGGCGAGTTCCTGCCAGGAAGTGTCGCCGGTGGCGGGGGCGGCGGTCCGGGGGTCCGTCCGGTAGGCGCCCGCGCCCGGGCGGGTCACGACCAGGCCCTCGGCGGCGAGCAGGGCGAGGGCGCGGGTGACGGTCACCGGGGAGACCCGGTGGCGTTCGACGAGCGTCCGGCTGGACGGCAGCTTCTCTCCTGGTGAGTAGCGGTGGAGTTCCGCTTTCAGGATTCCGGCCAACTCGGCGACGCTGCTACGCTCTTGCATGAGAGCACAGAATAGCGCTACCCCTGAAGGCGCGATAGCGGTCGGCGACACCGCCGCGGCCGGCACCCTCGGCACCGCCCCTCACACCGCACCCCGCACCGCCCTTCACTCCGCCCCTCGCACCGGCGGCCGCACCGCTCCCCGCACCGGCGACCACACCACCCGCGACCAGGCCGGTTCCGGCTTCTCCGGCGGCACCCTGCTCGCCGTGCTCGGCGTCGTCGCGTTCTCCCTCACCTTCCCCGCCACCGTGTGGGGCCTGGAGAGCTTCGGCCCCTGGTCGCTGGTGGCCCTCCGCTCCGTACTCGCCGCCCTGATCGCGGGCGGCTTCCTCCTCGCGGGCCGCGTCCCGCCGCCCGCCCGGCGCCACTGGCCCGGACTCGCGGTGGTCGCCGGCGGGGTCGTCGTCGGCTACCCGCTGCTGACCACACTGGCGCTGCGGACCTCCACCACCGCGCACGCCGCCGTCGTCGTCGGCCTGCTGCCGCTGACCACGGCGGTCTTCGCCGCGCTGCGCACCGGCCGGCGGCCGTCCCGTACTTTCTGGGCCGCGGCCCTCGCCGGCGCCCTCGTCGTCATCGTCTTCACCGTCCAGCAGAGCGGCGGCGCGCTGACGGCCGGCGACCTCTATCTCTTCGGCGCGCTGATCGTCTGCGCCGCCGGATACACCGAGGGCGGCCGGCTGGCCGCCGTCATGCCCGGCTGGCAGGTCATCGGCTGGGCGCTGGCCGGCGCTCTGCCGCTGACGGCGGTGGGCGCGGCGGTCGCCCTCGCGTACGAGCCGGTGCACCTCACCACACACGGGGTCACCGGCCTGGTGTGGGCGGCGGCCGGTTCCACCTTCCTCGGTCTGTACGTCTGGTACCGGGGCATGGCCGCGATCGGCATCCCGCGCGCCAGCCAGCTCCAGCTCGCGCAGCCGCTGCTCACCCTGGTCTGGTCGGTGACCCTGCTCGGCGAGCACCCGGCCGCCGCGGCGCCGCTCGCGGCCGTCGGGGTCCTCGTCTGCATCGCCGTGACCCAGCGGGCGCGGAGCTGAGACGCGGGTCACAATGGCAGACGTAGACTCCGAGTAGGGCGTCCTGGGCGTCTCCTCACAGGTTCCGGGGCCGGGTGGCGAGTTCCCGCTTCCGGCTTCCGGCTCGGGGAGCGCGCGGGCCCAGCGATGGCCGGCCCGGCCGCGAGGAGGTCACGCGATGCAGGCGAGCGTGGGCGACAAACTGCTGATGCACGGCCGTACGGTCGGGCAGCACGACCGTACGGCCGAGGTTCTGGAAGTACGGGGGGAGAACGGCGCTCCCCCGTACCGCGTCAAATTCGACGACGACGGTCACGAGGCCCTGATGTCGCCGGGCCCCGACACCGTCGTACGCCATCACGCCGAGGCCACGGGCCCGTGAGCCCCACCGGGGGCCCGCGAGCCCCCGGCCCCGGTCTCGGACCCCGTCCTCAGGACCCGGCCCCTCTGGGCGCTCCCGTCAGCGTGACGGCTCCGATCACCTCTTGAGGGCGGCCGTGAGCGCGCCCAGCGGATCCTTGGAGACCTCGCGCGCCGCGAAGTAGCAGTGCCCGCCGACGGAGCCGTACTTCCGGCCGAGGTCGACGTGCCGGGACAGCTCCGCCGCGTCCTGCCAGGCGTCCGCCTGCGCCGGATCGCCGACCTTGTACAGCGCCTCGCCAAGGTAGAGCCGTACCCCGGTGCCCTTGACCGTCTTGTCCCACCAGGGGACGAGCTTCGCGTAGTCGGCGGCCGAGTTGCCGATCTGCCAGTACAGCTGCGGGATCACATAGTCGATCCAGCCCTCCTTGACCCAGCGGCGGGTGTCCGCGTGCAGGTCGTCGTAGGTCTGGAGCGAGCGGGTGTCGGAGCCGGCCGGGTCGGTGCCGGCGTTGCGCCAGACGCCGAAGGGGCTGATGCCGAAGGCCACCTTCGGCTTGAGCTTCCTGATCCGGGCGGAGGTCTCGGAGACCAGCAGGTCGATGTTGTTCCGGCGCCAGGCCGCCCGGTCGGCGAACCCGCCGCCGTAGCGGGCGTACGCGTCGTCGTCGTCCAGGACCTGCCCCGAGGCCGGGTACGGGTAGAAGTAGTCGTCCCAGTGCAGGGCGTCGACGTCGTAGCGGTGCACGGCGTCGAGCATCGCGTCCTGGACGTGCTTGCGGACCTCGGGCAGGCCCGGGTTGTAGAGCAGCTGCCCGTTGTAGGCGAGCGCCCAGTCGGGGTTCTCGCGCACCGGATGGCTCGCGGCGAGCCGGCCGGGGTCGGTGTGGAAGGCGACCCGGTACGGGTTGCACCAGGCGTGCAGCTCAAGGCCGCGCTTGTGCGCCTCGGTGACGGCGGTGCCCAGCGGGTCCCAGCCGGGGTCCTTGCCCTGGACGCCGGTGAGGTACTGCGACCAGGGCTCGTACGGGGAGGGCCACAGCGCGTCGGCGGTGGGCCGGATCTGGAAGACGACGGTGTTCAGTCCGCGCCGGACCGCGAGGTCGAGCCAGCCGATCAGCTCCGTGCGCTGTTCGGCCGCCGTGAGGCCGGTGCGGGAGGGGAAGTCGCGGTTGGTGACCGTCGCGAGCCACATCCCCTTGAAGGCGCCCGCCCGGCCCTCCCCGCCCGCGCCGGCCCCTCCGCCGGGATCCTCCGCCGCCTGGACGGGCCCGGCCGCGGAGCCCGTCGCCATTCCGAGAGTCGCGAGCGCCACACCCGCCACGAACCCTCTTCTACCGATCGGTGCCATTTTGTCACCCCTCGCTATCGGATACGTCACAGCCCATCGGACAGCATGCCCCGTCCGTGACGATCGATCATTTGCTCCGTCGGGAGTAACGTCGTGGGGTCGAGGCGGACGCACCGGAATCACACGGGCCCGCCGCCAGCAGAGAGCGAAAGGCACGAGGTGACGGACTCCATGGCCGACATTGAGCGCGTCGGAGTGGTCGGCTGCGGCCAGATGGGCGCGGGCATCGCGGAGGTGTGCGCCCGCAGCGGCCTCGAAGTGAAGGTCGCCGAGACCACCGGCGAGGCGCTGGAGATCGGCCGCACGCGGCTCTACAACTCGCTCGCGAAGGCCGCCGAACGCGGCAAGATCAGCGAGGAGGAGCGCGACGAGACGCTCGCGCGCCTCAGCTTCACCACCGACCTGGGCGAGTTCGCCGACCGCGACCTCGTCATCGAGGCGGTCGTGGAGAACGAGCAGGTCAAGACCGAGATCTTCCAGGTGCTCGACCAGGTGGTGACACGGCCGGACGCCATCCTGGCCTCCAACACCTCCTCGATCCCCCTGGTGAAGCTGGCCGTGGCGACCTCCCGCCCCGACCAGGTCGTCGGCATCCACTTCTTCAACCCGGCGCCGGTGCAGAAGCTCGTCGAACTGATCCCCGCGCTCACCACCTCCGAGGGCACGATCAGCCGGGCCCAGCTGTTCGCCGAGAAGACCCTCGGCAAGCACGCGATCCGCGCCCAGGACCGTTCGGGCTTCGTGGTGAACGCGCTGCTCGTGCCGTACCTCCTCTCCGCGATCCGGATGTTCGAGTCCGGCATCGCGAGCCGCGAGGACATCGACAACGGCATGGAGTTCGGCTGCGCCCACCCGATGGGCCCGCTGAAGCTGTCGGACCTCATCGGTCTGGACACGATCGCCTCGATCGCCGACTCGATGTACACCGAGTACAAGGAGCCGCTGTACGCCGCTCCCCCGCTGCTCCAGCGCATGGTCGACGCGGGCCGGCTCGGCCGCAAGACCGGATCGGGTTTCTACCCGTACGCGTGACGCCGCTCCTCCGAACGAGGGACACGGCGACACAAGGGACACGGCGGCCGGACGGCCCGTACCCGCGCAGGTACGGGCCGTCCGGCCGTTTCGCGTTCCGGTACGCCCCCGCCGGGGGTCCGTGGGACGTCCTGGAACCGTCTCTATACGTCCCTTGGATGTCCTTGATACGTCCCTGGACGTCCTGGACATGTCCCCGGACATCCGGGGAGTCCCCGAACGGCGGCAGCGGCTCCACGAGCCCCAGGAAGGACCGCCCGTACCAGGGCTCCCGCACCAGGCGCACCAGGGCCCGTACCGCCACACGAACACCGAAAAGGGCCGCGGCCCCGGGCGAACCCCGGGCCGCGGCCCCTCGTCGTTCCCGCGGGCGGTTACGCGCCGCGCAGGACCGCGCCGGTGTGCTCGGCGGCCATGGCGACCGCGGCGTCGCGCGCCGCCGTCGCCTCCTCGACCGTCAGGGTGCGGTCGGCCGCGCGGAAGCGGAGCGCGTACGCCAGCGACTTCTTGCCGGCACCGACCTGGTCGCCGGTGTAGACGTCGAACAGGCGGATGGACTCCAGGAGTTCACCCGCGCCGCCGGCCAGGTAGTACTCCACCATCGCGGCCGGGACGTCCTGGTCGACGACCAGGGCGACATCCTGGGTGGCGACCGGGAAGGCGGAGATGCTCGGGGCCTTCACGGCACCCTCGTTCGCGCTCTCCAGGACGTCCAGGTCCAGCTCCATGGCGCAGGTGCGGGCGGGCAGGCCGAGGGCCTTGACCACGCGCGGGTGCAGCTCGCCGCCGTGACCGGCGAGGGTCTTGACCCCGTCGACCATGACGTGGAACGCGGCGCACCGGCCCGGGTGCCACGGGGCGTGCTGGTCGGCGTCGATCAGCAGCTGGGCGCCGGACTCGGCGGCGACCAGGCGCGCGGCCTGGACGGCGTCGGCCCAGTCGGCCGGGCGGCCCTTGCCCCACCAGCCGGCCTGCTCGCGGGAGCCCGCGAGGACGACGGCCACACGGCGCGGCTGCGCGGGCAGCACGGCGTTGACGCGGGCGATGTCCTCGTCGCTCGGGCGGCCGTCGACGGGCAGCCGGACGGCGACGCCCGGCTGGCCCTCGGTCGGCCGGAAGACCAGACCGGTCTCGAACAGCGCCAGGTCGTGGCTGCCGCGGCCGTCGTTGCGGCGCAGCGCGCCGAGCAGGCCCGGCAGCAGCGTCGTACGGAGCGCGGGCTCCTCGTCGGACAGCGGGTTGACGAGGGTGACGACCCGGCGGCGGGCGTCGTCCGCGTCGAGGCCGAGCTGGTCGAAGACCTGCGCGCCGATGAACGGGTAGTTCAGCGCCTCGACGTAGCCGGCGCCGGCCAGGGCGCGGCCCACCCGGCGGTGGACGCGCTGGCGCTCGGTCAGGCCGCGGCCTGCCGGGGGCTTCGGCAGCGTGGAGGGCAGGTTCTCGTAACCCTCCAGGCGGATGACCTCTTCGGCGAGGTCGTTCGGCGCGGCGAGGTCGGGACGCCACGACGGCACGGTGACGATCAGCTCGTCCTGGCCGTAGACGTCGCAGCCGACCTCCTGGAGGCGGCGGACGACGGTCTCGCGGCCGTAGGCGACACCGGCGACCTTGTCCGGGTGGTTCGCCGGCATCGTGATCGTGCGCGGCGCGGACGGCGCGACGACCTCGGTGACGCCGGCCTCGGCCGTACCGCCCGCGAGCAGCACCAGCAGGTCGGCGCAGCGCTGCGCCGCCGCGGCGGCGGCCTTCGGGTCGACACCGCGCTCGAAGCGCTTGGACGCCTCGGAGGACAGCTTGTGGCGGCGGGCCGTGCGCGCGATCGCGATCGGGTCGAAGTGCGCGGCCTCGATGACGACCTCGGTGGTGGCACCGGCGAGGTCGGCGTGGTCGGCGATCTCCGTGTCGGCGCCGCCCATGACGCCCGCGAGGCCGATGGGGCCGCGGTTGTCGGTGATGACGAGATCCGCCGGGTCCAGGACGCGGACGGTGCCGTCGAGGGTGGTGATCTTCTCGCCGGCCTCGGCGCGGCGGACCCCGAGGGGGCCGTCGAGCCGGGTGCGGTCGTAGGCGTGCAGCGGCTGGCCGAGCTCCAGCATCACGTAGTTCGTGATGTCGACGGCGAGCGAGATCGGGCGCATGCCCGCCTTCTGGAGGCGGCGCTTGAGCCAGATCGGCGAGCGGGACTCGGGGTCCAGGCCGACGACGGTACGGGCGGTGAAGCGGTCGCAGCCGGCCGGGTCGGTGACCTGGACCGGGTAGCCGTACGCGTTCGGGGCGGGCACGTCGAGCAGCGCCGGGTCGCGCAGCGGCAGGCCGTACGCGATGGCGGTCTCGCGGGCGACGCCGCGCATCGACAGGCAGTAGCCGCGGTCCGGGGTGACGGCGATGTCGAGGACCTCGTCGAACAGCTCCAGGAGGACCGTCGCGTCGGTGCCGATCTCGTGCTCCGGCGGCAGCACGATGATGCCGTGCGAGCCGTCGTCGCCCATGCCGAGCTCGTCGCCCGAGCAGATCATGCCGCGCGACATCCGGCCGTACGTCTTGCGCTCGGCGATCCGGAAGTCGCCGGGCAGCACGGCGCCGGGCAGCGCCACGACGACCTTGTCGCCCTCGGCGAAGTTCCGGGCGCCGCAGATGATCTCCTGCGGCTCACCGGTGCCGTTGGCCTGGCCGACGTCGACCAGGCAGAACCGGATGGGCTTCTTGAAGTCGGTCAGTTCCTCGATGGAGAGGACCTTGCCGACCACCAGCGGGCCGGTCAGGCCGGCGCCGAGCTTCTCGACGGTCTCGACCTCGAGGCCCGCCTCGACGAGCTTGGCCTGTACGTCACGGCCGGTCTCCGTCGCCGGCAGGTCGACGTACTCCCGCAGCCAGGAAAGCGGGACCCGCATCAGATCTCCATCCCGAAAGGCCGGGTGAACCGGATGTCACCCTCGACCATGTCTCGCATGTCTTCGACGTTGTGGCGGAACATGAGCATGCGCTCGATACCGAAACCGAACGCGAATCCGCTGTACTTCTCGGGGTCGACACCGCAGGCGACGAGCACCTTCGGGTTGACCATGCCGCAGCCGCCCAGCTCGATCCAGCCCTCGCTGCCACAGGTGCGGCAGGGGCGGTCGGGGTTGCCCACGGACTCGCCCCGGCACACGTAGCAGAGCATGTCCATCTCGGCGGACGGCTCGGTGAAGGGGAAGAAGTTCGGGCGGAGCCGGGTCTTCATGTCCGGGCCGAAGAGCGCCTGGACCATGTGGTCCAGGGTGCCCTTGAGGTCGGCCATGGTCAGGCCCTCGTCGACGGCCAGCAGCTCGATCTGGTGGAAGACCGGGGTGTGCGTGGCGTCGAGCTCGTCGGTGCGGTAGACGCGGCCGGGGCACACCACGTAGACCGGGGGCTCCCGGTCGATGAGGGTGCGGGCCTGGACCGGCGAGGTGTGGGTGCGGAGCACGACACCGGACTCGTCGCCCGTGGTGCCCTTGGGGCCCTGGACGAAGAAGGTGTCCTGCATCTGTCGCGCCGGGTGGTCCGGCACGAAGTTCAGGGCGTCGAAGTTGAACCACTCGGCCTCGACCTCGGGACCCTCGGCGACCTCGTAGCCCATGGAGACGAACACGTCGGCGACGCGCTCCATGAGGGTGGTCAGCGGGTGCCGGGCGCCGGCCGGGACGCGGTCGTACGGCAGCGTGACGTCGACGGCCTCCTCGACGAGGACGCGGGCGTCGCGCTCGGCCTCCAGCTCGCTCTGGCGGGCGGCCAGAGCCTTGGAGACGGCGCCGCGGGCCTGGCCCACGAGCTTGCCGGCCGCGGCCTTGGCCTGCGGCGGCAGCGCGCCGATCTCGCGGTTGGCGAGCGCCAGCGGCGAGGTGCCGCCGGTGTGCGCGGTCTTCGCCTGCGCGAGCGCGTCGAGGTCGCCTGCGGCGGCGAAGGCGGCGATCGCCTCGTCCCGCATGCGCTCGATCTCTTCCGGTTTCAAGGCTTCGACCTCGACCGGGTCGTACGACTTATTGGGTGCCGACATTTCTTCCCGTGTTTCGGTTGGCTGGCTGGGCGGTCCCGCTCGACGTCAAGGGCGCAAACGTGCCAAAGGACGAGTCTAACGGGGCGCGGGGACGCGAATGAGCCCGTGGGCGGCCCGTACGGCTCCCGGCCTCGGCTCCGTCTCGGCCGGTGGGACGGAGACGGTGGTCCCGCCGCGGCTGCGGCGGCGGGATCAGACGAGGTGGGCCGGGGTGCCGACGGGCAGGATAAATCGGAACTCGGCCCCGCCGCGGGGGCCGCGTCCGACGGTGATGGTGCCGCCGTGGGCCTCGACGACGCCCTTGACGATATAGAGGCCGAGTCCGGTGCCGCCGCGCTTGCTGCCCCGCCAGAAACGGGTGAAGACGCGGCCCATCGACTCCTCGGGGATGCCGGGTCCCTCGTCGCTCACGATGACCTCCGTCCCCTTCTCTCCGTCGGTGGTGGCCGTGGTGGGTGCCACGTCGATGGTGACGGTTCCGCCGCCGTGCCGCACCGCGTTTTCGAGCAGATTGCCGAGGATCTGGTCGATCTTGTCGGGATCGGCCCACAGATCGGGCAGGCCGGACCGGATCCGTACGAAGAAACGGTCGGGGGCCTGGCCGCCGGTGGTGTGGGCGTGGACGTGCCGGCCGACGGCGGCGGCGATGTCGACGCGCTGGCGGCGCACCTCCAGCCGGCCGGAGTCGATCCGCGAGATGTCGAGGAGTTCGGCGATGAGCCGCTTGATGCGGCCCGCGTCGGCGTCGACGGTCTCCAGCATCAGCCGCTTCTGGTCGTCGGTGAACCGCTCCCACTTGGCGAGGAGAGTGGCGGTGAAGCCCTTGACGGAGGTGAGCGGCGAACGCAGTTCGTGGGCGACCGTGGCGATCAGCTCGGCGTTGCTGCGCTCCGTACGGCGGCGGGCCTCGGTGCCGCGCAGCGAGACGACGACCCGGTGGACGGGGCCGGTGGGGCGGGTGCGCAGATAACGGGCGGAGACCAGGACCTCGCGGCCGCCGGGAAGCAGCAGATTGCGTTCGGGCTGGCCGCGGCGGGTGGCGAGGCCGCCGTACGGATCGGTGAGCGCCCACCAGCGGTGACCCTTGAGGTCTTCGAGCGGCAGGGCCTGATCGAGCGGGCGGCCGAGGGCCTGGGCGCCGGGTACGGCGGTGATACGGCTGGCGGCGGCGTTGAAGCAGATGACGCGGCCGGTCTCGTCGGCGACGACCAGGCCGTCGGGCAGGTCGTCGGGGTCGATGCCGAGGTCCGGGGCGGGGGTGGGGGCGGGGGCCAGGGGGGTTCCGGGTTCCGGGGTGGTTCCGGGTACGGGTTCCGGGGTGGTTCCGGGTACGGGTTCCGGGGTGGTTCCGGGTGCCGGAGCGGTCCCGGAGACGGGCGCTGGAATGATTCCGGGTACGGGTGCCGGTGTGGTGCCGGTTCCGGGTGCTGGAGTGATCCCGCGGACGGGCGCTGAGGTGATTCCGGGCGCGTCACCGGCGGTGGTGGTGGCAGCGGTGGCGTTTTCGGAGCGGAGGCCGTCCGGTGCCGGATTCTCCCCCGTATCCGGGCCTGGGCATGGGCCTGGACCCTGATGCGGGCCGGGAGGACAGGAGCAGGACCCTGGACATGAACCTGAGCCTGAGCTTGAGCTTGAGCGTGGCCTTGGGTCTGGACCCGAACCTGGGCTCGGCCCCGTACCCGGACCGGGACCCGATCCCGGCGCGGGCCGTGGATCCGGGCCGGAGCCAGGACCCGGGCCGGACCGGGGGGCGGCCTCGGTCCCCTGGGGGACCGGCGCGCCGCGCGGCTCGGGTACGGGTGGCGGTTCCGCCCCGTATGGCGCGGTACTCCGTGCCTGTGCGGGACTGCCCGTACCGACTGTCATCCCCTTATCCCACCCCTCCGTGTAGCGCAGTGGGCCCCGAGGTGGTCACCCTACTAGTCCTGGGCGGTCCGTGGAGGGATCAGGCGGTGGTTCGGGGGCGCTGGGCGCGCGCGGAGGCGTACAGGCACACGGCGGCGGCGGTCGCCAGGTTGAGGCTCTCGGCCTTGCCGTGGATCGGGACGCGGACGACGGCGTCGGCGAGCGCCCGGGTCTCCTCGGGCAGGCCCCATGCCTCGTTGCCGAAGACCCAGGCGGTGGGGCCGCCCATGGTGCCGGCGTCCAGCTCGTCGTCGAGGTCGTCCTGACCTGCACCGTCGGCCGCGAGGATCCGTACGCCGACGCTCTTGAGGCCCGCGACGGCCTGCTCGACGGGGACGCCGACCGCGACCGGGAGGTGGAAGAGCGAGCCGACGGAGGCCCGGACGGACTTGGGGTTGTACAGGTCCACGGAGGCGTCGGTGAGGACGACGGCGTCGGCTCCGGCGGCGTCGGCGCAGCGCAGCACCGTACCGGCGTTCCCGGGGTCGCGGACGTGGGCGAGCACGGCGACGAGCTTGGGCCGGGCGGCGAGGATCTCCTCGAACGGCGAGTCGAGGAAGTGGCAGACGCCGACCAGGCCCTGCGGGGTGACCGTCTGCGAGACCTCGGCGAGGACCGCGTCGGAGGCGTAGTGGACGCGGGCGCCGGCGGCGCGGGCGGCGTCGACGATGGCGGTGTAGCGCTCGGCGGCCTCGACCGTCGTGAAGAGTTCGACGAGGGTGGGCCGGTCGGCGGTGCCTCGGTGCTCGACGGCCTCGCGGACGGCCTGCGGGCCCTCGGCGAGGAAGAGGCGGTCCTTGCCCCGGAAGTTGCGCTTGGCGAGCCGCCGGGCGGCGATGACGCGCGGCGAACGCGGGGAGATCAGCTCGGGGGTGGCCATGTGCCTGCGGCTCTCTGACTCAAGTGACGGCGGCGGTGGGGCGGGGCGGGGCGGCGCGCACCGGGACGGGACGACCGGGTGGTCGACGCGGCCGGGACGGGGCGGGTCGGGTCGGGTCGGCGGGGCATCGCCGGGGCCGGGTGACCGGCGATCGGCGCGCTGGAGCGGGCCGGTGCCGGTGCCGGTGCGGTGGTCGCCCTTCCAGGGTGGGCGACCGGGGCGGTCGGCGCAGCCGGGCGGGCCGGCGGGGCGGCCGCGGTTCCAGGAGGCCGTTCCAGGCGTCGTTCCAGGGCGCCGCGCGACGGGGCGGGGCGACGGGGCGGAACGGGGTGACCGGACGCTCCGGGGCAATGCGAGGGGCGGTGCGGTGCGAGGGGCGGTCAACGCGCCGGACCCGCAGGCGAGTGGCCTGCGGGTCCGGGCAGAAGTACTGCGGCCTGGAAGATCAGGCAGCGACCTTCGGGGCGTTGACGTCGGCCGGGAGGGCCTTCTGCGCAACCTCGACCAGCGCGGCGAACGCGTTGGTGTCGTTGACCGCGAGCTCGGCCAGGATCTTGCGGTCCACCTCGATGTTGGCGGCCTTCAGACCCTGGATGAGGCGGTTGTAGGTCATGCCGTTCTGGCGGGCAGCGGCGTTGATGCGCTGGATCCACAGCTGACGGAAGTCGCCCTTGCGCTTCTTGCGGTCGTTGTAGTTGTAGACCAGCGAGTGGGTGACCTGCTCCTTGGCCTTGCGGTAGAGGCGCGAACGCTGACCGCGGTAGCCGGAAGCCTGCTCGAGGATCGCCCGGCGCTTCTTGTGGGCGTTGACTGCCCGCTTGACGCGTGCCACTTCTTACTCCTTGTAGCGGGGCCGTGGGGGTACTCACACGACCCGAAAAACGAATGGGTCCCGGTCTCGACCGGATGCCCTCGTCGCCGAGGGCGGGAGATCAGATCAGATGCCCAGCATCTTCTTGATCTTGGCGGAGTCACCCGGGGCCATCTCGGCGTTGCCGGTGAGGCGACGCGTCAGCTTGGACGACTTGTGCTCGAGCAGGTGGCGCTTGCCGGCGCGCTCCCGCATGATCTTGCCGGAGCCGGTGACCTTGAAGCGCTTCTTGGCACCGGAGTGCGTCTTGTTCTTCGGCATGGCGCCGTTCTCTCCTCGTCAGTGGCGCTCCCCCGGTGCGGACACCGGTAATGCCGGGAGCGTCAATTCTTTGGTTGGTGGTTCCGGAGCGGAACCCTGGGGCCGCCTTCCGGCGGCCCGTGGGATCACGCCTCGGGGTTCTCGGCCGACAGGTCGGCCGAAGCCTCGTCGTCCTGGACCGCCTCGTCCTGGACTGCCTCGTCCTGAACCGCGTCGTCCTGGGCCGCGGCGAGCGCACCGCCCTGGCGCTCGGCCTTGCGGGCGGCCTGCGCCTCGCGGGCCTCGGCCATGGCCTCGGTCTTCTTCTTGTGCGGACCCAGAACCATGATCATGTTCCGGCCGTCCTGCTTCGGGTTGGACTCCACGAAGCCAAGGTCCTGCACGTCCTCCGCGAGGCGCTGCAGCAGTCGGTAGCCGAGCTCCGGCCGGGACTGCTCGCGACCACGGAACATGATCGTGATCTTGACCTTGTCGCCCTGCTTGAGGAACCGGACGACGTGACCCTTCTTGGTGTCATAGTCGTGCGGGTCGATCTTCGGCCGGAGCTTCATCTCCTTGATGACCGTGTGCGCCTGGTTCTTGCGCGCCTCACGGGCCTTCATGGCCGACTCGTACTTGAACTTCCCGTAGTCCATGAGCTTGCACACGGGCGGACGGGCGGTTGCCGCGACCTCGACAAGATCGAGGTCGTACTCCTGTGCGAGCTCCAGGGCCTTCGCAAGCGGCACAATGCCAACCTGCTCGCCGCTGGGGCCGACAAGACGCACCTCGGGAACGCGAATCCGCTCGTTGATGCGGGGCTCGGCGCTGATGGATCCTCCTCGGTTGCACCACGCGACCGCCTGGCGGACGGACACGTCACGGTAGAGCTGTCGAGACCAACCGAGCCGATGCATGAAAAATGCCCCGGACGGGACACAGGCGGGGCTCCAAAAACCGGAGCGCCGCGGTCAACCGCGGGGCGCGTCATCGGATGGCCCCATCGTCCGTACGGAACGATGGCCGCCATCAGACCGGTGACCCGCCACCCGTGAGGGCGGCCAGGTGGGAGATCGGAGCCTCCACTTGTGGGCTGGGCACACAGATGTCCAGCCGGTCTTTATGTGTCACCACCTTAGCAGCCCCCTTTGGTCGGCGCGAACCACGCGGCGGCTTAGGCTGTGGGCCATGAGCGAGACGCCCCAGCACGAGTCGACCGACTCCGCCAACCCTTCGAACCCTTCGGACACGCCCGACTTCTCCGCGATGACGCGTGACATCGCCGAGGTGCCGGCGGTCGAGGTGATCGTGACGGTCGCCGTCAATCTGATGAGCGCCGCCGCCGTGAAGCTCGGTCTCACGGAAGAGGGCGACGAGTACAAGGACCTCGACGAGGCCCGCAAGCTGATCCACGCGCTCGCCGGTCTGCTCGACGCCGGAGTGACGGAGATCTCCTCCTTCCACGCGGCGCCGCTGCGCGATGGCCTGAAGTCGCTTCAGCTGGCCTTCCGCGAGGCCTCGATCGTCCCGGACGACGCGGGCCAGGGCCCGGGCGAGAAGTACACGGGGCCGGTGTACGGCTAGGAGTTCGACAGTCGTACGGCGATGGCCCCGAGTGCGGGGGTACGGGGGTCGCCCCCGGAGGACCGCAGGCACGGGGCCGGTGTACGGCCAGGAGTTCGGCAGCCGTACGGCCGGGGATTCCTGCCGTACGGCTACGGCTACAGCGACGGCCCCGGGCTCGGGGGTACGGGGGCCGGCCCCCGGAGAACCACGGGCACGGGGCCTATGTACAGCCGGAAGTCACGGTCGGTGGTCTCCACCGACCTCCCCGGGTACGGGGTACGGGCTCGTCGCCCGCACCCCGTGTCCACTCATCAGTCTCTGACGTAAAAGGGCTCGCCCGGAGGCGTCGCCGAGGCCGGCAGCAGTGCCAGGTCGAGGCCGCGCACCAGGCGGGCCCTCAGTGTTTCGTCGGCGGCCAGGGCGCGGGCCACCCGCTGGGCGGCCTCGGCCGGAGCGGCGTCCCCGGCGAGGACCAGGGCGAGGGTGCCGTCGGCGCTGCCGGGGCCGAGGTGGGCGCGGAGCACGGCGGGCTCGGCGGCGACGACGGCCCGCACCGCTTCCCGTACCGCCGGATCGTCCAGCGGGTCGACGCTGGTGCGGCCCTCGGCGAGGGCGAGCAGGGCCGAACCGGTCACCTGGTAGGCCACCGGGCCCGACATGTCCAGGACGAGCGTGTCGGCCTTCTCGTGGACGAGAGCCGCGAGCGCCTGGTGCAGCGGGACGGCGACGGGCCGGGCACCCGGGTCCCAGCGGTGCAGCGATTCCATCGAGGTGAAGGCGGGCAGCGCGCGCCGGTCGCCGGCGGTGAGCGTCGGCACCGCCATGTCGCTCGTCTTCTCCTTCTTCAGCCCGGTCTCGGGGTCGATCTCGATCTCACCGAGCACCGCGACGACGGGGACGAGCAGCCGGGCGTCCTGAAGGGCGGCGAGCACGGGGCCGTGCGCGGTCCGGTCCTCCGCCCAGGCCGCGAGAGCCGCGGCGAGCCGCGGGTCGGCGGAGCCGTCGTCGTCGGAGTAACCGGGGTCAGGGATGTTCTTGAGCTCCACGCTCCGAGCCTAACCGGCCGGGATCCGGCTGGTGGACCTGGGCCGATCGGCCCGGGCCGGGACGCGTCGGGATGCGTCGGGCCGCGTCGGGCTGTCTTGGCGCGGTCGGACGCCTTGGCACGCGTACGACGGCGGGGGCTCGGCCCGTATCAGCGCGCGAAGGCCCCCGCCCCCGGCTCAGCGCGTACGGCTCCCGCGCCACAGCGCCGCGGCTGCCGCGAGGAAGAGCACGCCGATGCCGCCGACCAGGGGCGCGAGCAGGCCGACCGGGCGGGAGGCACCGGCCTCGGGCTCGGGGCCGGCGCCGAAGTAACGGCCCGTGTAGCCGGTCGCGGCGGCCTTGGTGTCGGCGCCCTTGAGACCGCCGGCCGCCGCCATCGCGGCGGCGGGGTCGATCATCCCGTACCCCTTGTCGTCGCTGCGGCCGCCGTCGGGGCGGTCGCGCGCGGTGTCGACGAGGAGCCGTTTGATCTGCGCGGGCGTCAGGTCGGGGTGGGCCGAGCGGATGAGCGCGACGGCGCCGGAGGCGAACGCGGCGGCGGCGCTGGTGCCCCAGCCCTCGTAGTAGCGGCGGTCGGGGTCGGCGATGACGATGTCGACGCCGGGCGCGCTGACGGTGGCGTACCAGCGGCTGGTGGAGAACGCCGCGTGGGTGCCGTAGCGGTCGACGGCGGCGACGGCGATCACGCCCGGATAGGCGGCCGGGAAGGAGATGTGGTCGCCCTTCTCGCCGCCGTTGCCGGCGGAGGCGACGACGGAGACGCCCTTGTCGAGCGCGTACTGGACGGCGGAGTCCTCGCCGGCGTCGGGGTGGGCGGACTCGGAGTCGTCGCCGAGGGAGAGGTTGATGACGTCGGCGCCGTGGTCGGTGGCCCAGCGGATGCCCTCGGCGAGGGCGGTGCCACGGCTCTTGCGGGCCTTGTCGCGCTGTTTGTCGGAGCCTTCGAGGATGACCCGTACGGGCAGGATCCTGACCTTGGGGGCGACGCCGAGGACACCGTCCTCGCCGCCGATCCCGTGGCCGTGCCCGGCGATGATGCCCGCCATCGCGGTGCCGTGCCGGGCCCAGGCCCTCTCGCCCCGGGAGGCGCCGAAACCGATGAGGTCGGTGCCGGGCAGGACGGAGCCTTCGAGGTCGGGGTGGGTGGCGTCGACGCCGGTGTCGAGGACGGCGACGGTGACGCCCGCCCCTCGGGTGGTCTGCCAGACCGTGTTCGTGTGCAGCGCTTCGAGGCCCCACTGGCGGGCCCGGATGGTGTCGGCGTACGCGGCGGGCGCGGCGGCGGCCGGCAGGACCGCGAAGGCGGCGGCGAGCAGGGCGGCGGCGGTACGGCGCGGGCGCGGGATCACCGCTGGTCCTCCTCGGCGGTGGCGGCGACGGTACGGCGCAGCGCCTGTTCCACGGCGTCGCCGACCCCCTTGGCCTCGTGGCCGAGTCCGGCCTGGGCGACGGCGCTGGTGCGCTTCGGGGTCATCGCGCGGGTGGCGGGTTCGGGCACGGCCACGGTACGGCCGTCGGCGAAGCCGGAGACCGTGGTGACGACCACGGGCAGGTCGGCCAGTACGTGCCGCCACCAGCTGGCCCGTTGCGGGGCGCCGAAGTGTTCGGCGACCGTGCCGGGGCCGGCCAGGGCGGGCGGGAGTTCGTCGGGGGCGTGCGAGGCGAGCTCGCGGGTGGCGGCCGGGTCGGCCCCGGTGAACGCGAGGGCGACGGTGGTCACCTGGGAGGAGGTCGCGTCGGTGTACGTGGCGCGCAGGACGCGGTCGCAGCCGACGGCCTTCAGGGCCGCGTACAGCTTTGGCGGCAGGGTGGCGGCGGAGCAGGGGCTGTCGGTGGCGACGACGATCCGGGTCCAGGTGCGCGGCGCGCCGCCGGGGCCGGCGGCGGGGCCCGCGAGGGTGCGCGGGAAGAGCGTGTCGACGGGGGCGTTGTGCCAGAGCGCGCGGGCGGGGGTGAAGCCGGGCGGCTCGGCGCGTTCGTCCGCGCCACTGTCGGCGAGCAGCGCGCCGGTCACCGCGCCGCCGACGAGTCCGGCGGCGAGGACGGCACAGGTCGCGGCGGCCACGACCCGGCCGGGCCGGCGGCCCGGGACGGGGCGGAGGCGGGTGGTGGTCTCGGCGGGGATCGGGCCCTGGCTGTCCTGGCCTTGGGCTTGGGCTTGAGCTTGACCCTGGCCCTGGGCGGCGAGGGCCCAGGTGTCGTACGGGTACCCGGGGGCGGGCGCGGTGCCGGGCCGGGGGGCGGGGACCGGGCGGGCGGGCGGCTGCGCGGGGTCGGCCGGGGACGGGGACGGGGACGGCGGCGCGGGGGTACGGCGCGGGGTCGCGGCGGCGGCGCGCGGGTCGCGTATCGGACGGAGACGGGTGGTGGTCTCCGTGGGCCGCTCGGGGGCGGGGGGCCGCTCGGTGACAGCGGCTTGTTTGGTGACAGCGGCCCGCTCGGCGGCGGGCCGCTTGGAGTCGGGTCCCTTGGTGTCGGGTCCCTTGCTGTCGGGCCGCTCGACCGCGGGTTGCTTGGCGTCGGGCTGCTTGGCGTCGGGCTGTGCGGAGTCGGTGGCCGGCTGCGGGGCCGGGGGCTGCTCGGGCGGCAGCGGGCGTCCGGTGGAACGTGAGGACGGGGCCTGGGCGGGCACCGGCACGGGGGCGGCGGGGGTGGCTGCGGGAGCGGGTGCGGGTGCGGCGGGAGCCGGTGGCGCGGGCCGCCGGGGTGTGGCCGGTGGGGCAGTCGAGGCCGAGGGGGTGGCTGGGGCCGAGGGGGCGGCCTGGGCGGCTGCCGTCGGTGGTGCCGTCGGGACGGTCGGGGCCGATGAGGTGGCCGAGGCGACTGTCGCCGGTGGTGCGACTGGGGCTGGTGCCGTGACTGTGGCTGTGGCCGGTGGGGTGGCCGATGCGGCCGTGACGGGTGGTGTCGTCGGGGCGGCCGGCCGAGGGGCCTCGCCGGTCTGGGGTGCGGGGCGCCCGGCCGGGGCCGCCGCGCCGGCTTCCGTACCACCGGATCCGCCCGGCGACCGTGCGGGCCCGGACGGCGCGGCGGAAGCGGTGGATGCGCCAGGTGTGACGGGCGGGGTGGACGTGTCCGGTGCGGCCGGCGCGGACGGCGCGGGCGCCGGTTCGGGTGGCAGCAGCGCCTCGCTGATCCGGGACACGGGGTGCTGCGGCTCGCTGCTCATCCCCGTCCCTGTCCCCCTGGTCGATCCCCCGGACCAGCCCGATCCGGTCGAACCGGCCGTTCCGGTCCATCCCGGTCCCCGGCCGCTCCGCGAAAGCAATGGCCGCCACTCTACGGGCTGTTCCCCCTGGTACGGGAACTCAGGGGCTACCCCCGCGTCAACCGCTCTGGCAGGCTCGGCCCATGACTCCCCGGACTTCCCTCGGTGCCGACCGGGCCCGGTACGACCGGGCCACCGCGCACCTCGACGCACCCCTCGCGCTCGTCGATCTGGACGCCTTCGACGCGAACGCCGCCGATCTGGTCCGGCGCGCCGGGGGCAAGCCGGTCCGGGTCGCGAGCAAGTCGGTGCGCTGCCGGGCGCTCCTGGAACGGGTGCTGGCGCGGCCGGGGTTCGCGGGCGTCATGTCGTTCACGCTCGCCGAGTCGCTGTGGCTGGCCCGGGCCGGGTTCGAGGACGTCCTCCTCGCCTATCCGTCGGCCGACCGGGCCGCGTTCGCCGAACTGTCGGACGACCCGAAGCTCGCCGGGGCGGTGACCGTGATGGTCGACGACCCGGCGCAGCTCGATCTGATCGCGTCCGCGCGGGCGGGCGGCACCCAGGAGATCCGGATCTGTCTGGAACTGGACACCTCGCTACGGCTGTTCGGCGGCCGGATCCGGGTCGGGGCGCGCCGTTCACCGCTGTGGGAACCGGATCGGCTGGCCGGACTGGCCCGGGCGGTGACACGCCGTCCCGGGTTCCGGCTGGTGGGGCTGATGGCGTACGAGGGTCATGTGGCCGGCGTGGCGGACGCGGTCGCGGGCCGGCCGCTGCGGTCACGGGCCGTACGGCTGATGCAGACGGCGGCGCGCAGGGAACTGGCGGTGCGCCGGGCGGCGGCGGTGGCGGCCGTGCGGGCGGTGGCGCCGGACCTGGAGTTCGTCAACGGCGGCGGTACGGGCAGTGTGCAGCACACGGCGGCCGAGGCCGCGGTGACGGAGGTCGCGGCGGGCTCGGGGCTGTTCGTGCCGAGGCTGTTCGACCACTACTCGTCGTTCACGGCCCGTCCGGCGGCACTGTTCGCGCAGCCGGTGGTGCGCCGCCCGGGCGTGGGGGTGGTGACGGTCCTCGGCGGCGGCTATCCGGCCTCGGGCGCGGCGGGCCCGGACCGGCTGCCCGTGCCGTACCTCCCCGAGGGGCTGCGCTACGACCCGCGGGAGGGCCCCGGGGAGGTGCAGACACCGCTGCTCGGCTCGCCGGCCGACGATCTGCGGATCGGCGACAAGGTCTGGTTCCGGCACGCGAAGGCCGGCGAGCTGTGCGAGCGGTTCGACACGCTGCACCTGGTGTCGGGCGACCGGGTCACGGCCGCCGTGCCGACGTACCGGGGCGAGGGCCGCACCTTCCTCTGATTCCTCCGACGCCCGCCCGGGGGCGTGGCGAGAGGGCGCTATCGCTGCTTCGCGAGCCACTCGTCGAAGGTGGTCGGCGCGATACGGGCGCCCTCGCCGGGCAGCAGCACGTCACCGGCCATCTCCGCGCCGAACAGCGACGACCACGTCGGTACGAGCCGGACCACGCGGCCGCGCGCGTCGTTGGTGCGCCGGGCCATGTCCACCAGGTCGTGCGGCTCGGGGCCGGCGACGTCGCGGTAGCGGCCCCGCGGCTCGCCCGCCGCGATCTCGGCGAGGACGTCGGCCACGTCCGCGGGCGCGATCGGCTGGACGAGCAGGGGCGCGATGGGGGCGGCGCCGTCCTGCTCGGTCCAGCTCGTCACCATCGCGGCGAAGTCGTGGAACTGGGTGGCCCGGACGATCGTCCACGGCACCGGTCCCCCGGCCACGAGCCGCTCCTGCTCGCGCTTGCCGGCGTAGTGCGCGTTGCCGTCGACGCGGTCGACGCCGACGATCGAGAGCAGGACGTGGTGGCGGACCCCGGCCCGCTCCCCGGCGGCCAGTAACGTCCGGGTGGTGGTGCCGAAGTAGGCCACCGCCTCGTCCCGGTCGGTCGCCGTGCAGTTGGTGGCGTCCACGACGGCGTCGACGCCCGCGAGGGCTGCGTCGAGCCCTTCGCCGGTGGTCAGGTCCACGCCGAGCGAGCGGCTGACGCGTACGACCTGGTGTCCGGCGCGCTCCAGGGCGGCGACGGTGAGGGCCCCGATACTCCCGGTCGCTCCGGCGACGGCGATGCGCATGGTCCGCATGGTGATCTCTCCTCTGTCTCTCGTGCTGCCGCCGGACGCTATCTCGGACTAAAGAGATCCGCAATATCTGGGATAAGATCAAGCCATGAAGCTGCCTGTGAGTACGGAATGGCTGTTGCACTGCGCCACGTCACTGGCGCAGCTCGAAACGGGGGGCACCGCGTCGGCGGCCCAGCTCGCCCAGTACTTCGACCTGCCGGCCGCCTATCTGGCCAAGCAGCTCCAGGCGCTGGTCAAGGCCGGTGTGCTGGCCGCGACGACGGGCCCGCGCGGCGGGTTCCGGCTGGCCCGGCCCGCTTCCGAGATCACGCTGCTGCACATCGTCGAGGCGGTCGACGGCGCGTCCTCGCCGTACGAGTGCCGGGAGATCCGCAAGCAGGGGCGGGGGGCACTGCCCGCCGAGGAGTGCCGGACCCCCTGCCTCATCGCCGCGAAGATGGCCGACGCCCACGAGGCCTGGCGGCGGAACCTCGCCGCGACCACGCTCGCCGGGATCGTCGCCGAACTGCCTCCGTCGGCCCCGCCCCGCACCCGGCAGCGGCTGACCGGGGCGGCGGGGGCGACCGGAGTGTCCGGGGCGGCGGGGGCGGCTGGGGCGTCGTAGAGCCTCCTGAGGTGCCGGAAATGCGGGGCATATGCCAGGACGGTGCCTAGTCCAGCCACACCCCGTCGCGCATGAGCACCCTGCCCCGCAGTTCCGAGGTGCCGCGCCACGCGCGCACGGTCTGCGGCACCACACGCGCGTACACGTAGGAACCCTCCTCCGTCCGCGGATCCCACCCGAACTTGGCGGCGAACGCCTCCGCCGCCTCTCCGGGCACCTCGTCGTCGGGGAAGCACTCCGCCTCCCCCTGGAGCAGCACCACGTCGAGGGTGTCGGGCAGCCCCAGACGCACGCGCGGGTCGGCACGGAGATTGCGCACGGTCGCGGACGCGGCACCGGTGCACATCCACACCGCCCGTCCGTCCCACGCGAACCACAGCGGCACCTGGTGCGGGCCGTGGTCGGGGTGGGCCGTCGACACCCACATGTCCCGCTCGGTGCCGAGCCGTTCCAGCGTGTCGCGCCTGCGCTCCGCCGTCGCGCGGCGGGTGTCTCCGGTGGTCTGCATGGGCGTTGACGGTAGCCAGCCGACCCGGCGATACGCATGGGGCGCCGGACCTACTTCCGGCGTCCCTGAAACCCCTCGGCCGACCGGCCGAGGGGCTCCGTCGACCGGCCCAGGACCGGTCGGCCGAGGACGGTTCTACAGCGGGGTCACGTACGCGCCCGCGATACCGCCGTCGACCAGGAAGTCGGTGGCGTTGACGAACGAGGAGTCGTCGCTGGCCAGGAAGGCGACCGCGGCGGCGATCTCCTCGGCCCGCGCGAAGCGGCCGAGCGGGATGTGCACCAGGCGGCGGGCGGCGCGCTCGGGATCCTTGGCGAACAGTTCCCTCAGGAGCGGTGTGTCGACCGGCCCGGGGCAGAGCGCGTTGACCCGGATGCCCTCGCGGGCGAACTGGACGCCGAGCTCCCGGGACATCGCGAGGACGCCGCCCTTGGAGGCGGTGTACGAGATCTGGCTGGTCGCGGCGCCCATCCGGGCGACGAAGGAGGCGGTGTTGATGATCGAGCCCCGGCCCTGGCGGCGCATATATGGCAGGGCCGCCTTGCAGCACAGATAGACCGAGGTCAGATTGACGTCCTGGACGCGTTTCCACACCTCCAGGCCGGTCTCGAGGATGGAGTCGTCGTCGGGCGGCGAGATGCCCGCGTTGTTGAAGGCGACGTCGACGGAGCCATAGGTCTCGAAGGCCGTACGGAACAGCGTCTCGACCTCCTCCGGGTCGGTGACGTCGACGCGTACGAACGTGCCGCCGGTCTCCTCGGCCGCGGCCTTGCCGGTGCGTTCGTCGATGTCGCCGCAGACGACGTGGGCGCCCTCACTGGCGAGCCGGCGCGCGGTGGCGAGGCCGATGCCGCTGCCGGCGCCGGTGACGACGGCGGTGCGGCCGACGAGACGGCGGCAGACGATCTCTTCGGTGGTCATGCGGGGCTGCCCTCCGTGCTGATGAAGACGTTCTTGGTCTCGGTGAAGGCGGTCAGGGCGTCGGGGCCGAGTTCGCGGCCGAGGCCGGACTGTCCGTAGCCGCCGAACGGGGTCCAGTAGCGGACGCTCGCGTGGGAGTTGACGGAGAGATTGCCGGCCCGGACGGCGCGCGAGGTGCGCAGGGCGCGGCCCAGGTCGCGGGTCCAGATCGAGCCGGCCAGGCCGTACGGGGTGGCGTTGGCGAGCCGGATCGCGTCGGCCTCGTCGGTGAACGGCAGGACGACGGCGACGGGCCCGAAGATCTCCTCGACGGCGCAGGGCGCGTCCTCGGGGACGTCGGTGAGAAGGGTCGGCGGGTACCAGAAGCCGGGCCCGTCGGGGGCCTTGCCGCGCAGCGCCGGGGCGTCCTCGGGAACGTAGGAGCGGACCCTGTCGAGCTGGGCGCGGGAGATGAGGGGGCCCATGTCGGTGCGCGGGTCGAGCGGGTCGCCGACGACGATCCCCTCGACGGCCGGGGCGAGCAGGTCGAGGAAGCGGTCGTACACCTCTTGCTGGACGAGGATCCGGGTGCGGGCGCAGCAGTCCTGGCCGCTGTTGTCGAGGAAGGACATGGGGGTCGCGGCCGCCGCGGCCGGGAGGTCCGCGTCGGCGAAGACGAGGGTGGGGCTCTTGCCGCCGAGTTCGAGGGTGATCCGCTTCACCTGGTCGGCGGCCTTGGCCATGATCCGTTTGCCGGTGCGGGTGGAGCCGGTGAAGACGATCTTGGCGATGCCGGGGTGTTCGACGAGCGCGGCACCGGCGACCGGGCCCTCGCCGGGCAGGACTTGGAAGAGATGCTCGGGGAGTCCGGCGTCCAGGGCGAGTTCGGCGAGGCGCAGGGCGGTGAGCGGGGTCGCCTCGGCCGGTTTCAGTACGACGGCGTTGCCGGCGGCGAGGGCGGGGGCGGTGGCCCAGGCGGCGATGGGCAGCGGGAAGTTCCACGGGGCGATGACGCCGACCACGCCGAGGGGTTCGAGGATCGTGAGGTCGAGGCCGCCGGGCACCGGAATCTGGCGGCCGGTCAGGCGTTCCACTCCCCCGGCGGCGTAGTCGAGCAGGTCGCGGACGTTGCCGGCTTCCCACCGGGCGTTGCCGAGGGTGTGGCCGGCCTCGCGTACCTCCAGGAGCGCGAGTTCCTCGATGTGCGTGTCGACGACGGTGGCGAAGCGGCGCAGGATCCGGGCGCGGTCGGCGGGCGCGGCCCCGGCCCATGCCTGCTGGGCGGCGGTGGCGCGGCGGACGGCGGCGTCGACGTCGACCGGGGTGGCGGCGGGGACGGTGGCGACGAGTTCCTCGGTGGCCGGGTTGAGGACGCGGAGGAGGGTGGGGGCGGGGGTGCCGCCGGTGGTGTGGCCGGTGGTGCGGTCAGTGGTGCGGTCAGTGATTCCGGCGAGGCTCGGGGGGTGCGAGGGGGTTGTGGGGTGCGAGGGGGTTGTGGGGTCAGTGGGGCTCAGGGGGTCCAAGGTGCGGTCCTCACATGCGTTCGAAGGAGCGGCGCAGTTCCCAGTCGGTGACGGCGGCGTCGTACGCGTCGAGCTCGACGCGCGCCATGTTGCGGTAGTGGGCGACGACCTCGGCGCCGAAGGCGGCCTTGGCGATCTCGCTGTTCTCCCAGAGCTCGGCGGCCTCGCGCAGGGTGGTGGGGACGTGTTCGTACGCGGCGGTGTACGCGTTCCCGGTGCACGGCGGCGGGAGTTCGAGGCCCTGCTCGATCCCGTACAGCCCGGCCGCGACGATGCCCGCGACGGCGAGATACGGGTTCACGTCGCCGCCCGGCAGCCGGTTCTCGAAGCGCAGGGAGTCGCCGTGGCCCACGACCCGCAGGGCGCAGGTGCGGTTGTCGTGGCCCCAGGCGACGGCGGTGGGGGCGAAGGAACCGGGCTGGAAGCGCTTGTACGAGTTGATGTGCGGCGCGTAGAGGAGGGAGAAGTCGCGCAGCGCGGCCAGCTGTCCGGCGAGGAAGTGCCGCATGAGCACGGACATCCCGTCGGGTCCGCCGCCCGCCATGAGATTACGGCCGGGCTCGCCGGTGCCGGAGGTGCGGGCGGTCCCGGTGGCCGCTGCGGCCCCGGCGGCCTCGTCGGTGGGCTGGAGCGAGAGGTGGATGTGGCAGGAGTTGCCCTCGCGCTCGTTGTACTTGGCCATGAAGGTGAGCGAGCGGCCCTCCTGGGCGGCGATCTCCTTGGCCCCGGTCTTGTAGACGGTGTGCTGGTCGCAGGTGACCATGGCCTCGTCGTACCGGAAGGTGATCTCGTGTTGGCCCGGGTTGCACTCGCCCTTGGCCGACTCGACGGTGAGCCCGGCGCCCGCCATCTCGTTACGGATGCGGCGCAACAGGGGTTCGACCCGCCCGGTGCCGAGGACGGAGTAGTCGACGTTGTAGCGGTTCACCGGGGTCAGATCGCGGTAGCCGGTGTCCCAGGCCTGCTCGTAGCTGTCGTTGAAGACGATGAACTCCAGCTCGGTGCCGACCTGTGCGGTGCAGCCGCGGGCGGCGAGCCGGTCGAGCTGGCGGCGCAGGATCTGCCGGGGCGCGGCGGCGACGGGGCTGCCGTCGGCCCAGGCGAGATCGGCGGTCACCAGGGCGGTGGCCTCGTGCCAGGGGATCCGGCGCAGGGTGGCGAGGTCGGGGAGCAGGGCGAAGTCGCCGTAACCGCGGTCCCAAGAGGACATCTCGTAGCCGTCGACGGTGTTCATCTCGGCGTCGACGGCCAGAAGATAGGCGCAGCCCTCGGTGCCGTGGTCGAGGACCTCGTCGAGGAAGAAGGGGGCGGCGAACCGTTTGCCCTGGAGCCGTCCCTGCATGTCCGGGAAGGCCAGCACGACGGTGTCGATCTCCCCGCGTCCGGCCAGCTCGCGCAGCGTGTCGACGGTGAGCGGGGGTGTTCGGTCTGCCACGGGACGACTCCTCGTTCGGCGTGCCGGGAGCCATAAGGTATGGGGCCGGACCATTGCTTGGGAAGGAAAAACGGCGAGGTGGCCAGAACGAGTGACACGGCGGACGCAGCAGGCACGGCCGACGCGATGGACGCAGCGGGCGCGGCGGATACAGCGGGTGCGGCAGGCGCGGTGGATACAACGGGCACGGCGGGCACGCTGACCCGGGTGCTGCGCCCGGTGCGCGCGGGCAACGGCTTCGAGGAGGCCCTGGAGCAGATACTCCAGGTCGTACGGCTCGGTCTGGTACCGGGGGGCGGGCGGCTGCCGGCCGAGCGCGAGCTCGCCGACCGGATGGGGATCAGCCGGGTCACCCTGCGCGAGGTCCTGAAGGTCCTTCAGGAGCAGGGACTGGTGGAGAGCCGGCGGGGGCGGTACGGCGGAACGTTCGTCCTCCCGCGTGCCCAGACCGCCGACGAGGCGGAGCTGCGGCGCCGGATCGCCGCCGTCGACATCGAGGACACGCTGCGCTTCCGGGAGGTCCTGGAGGTGGGCGCGGCGGAACTGTGCGCCGGGCGGGGCCTCGCGGAGGAGGGCGCCCGGCGGCTGCGGGCTGCGCTCACGGCGACGCACGACGCGCCGCTCGACGACTACCGGCGCCAGGACACGCTGCTGCATCTGACGCTGGCCGAGCTGGCCGGCTCGCCGTCGCTGGCGGCGCGGTACGCGGCGGTACGGGCGACCGTGAACGAACTCCTGGACTGCATCCCGCTCCTGGTCCGCAATCTGGAGCACTCCCAGCGTCAGCACACGGCGGTGGTGGAGGCGGTCCTGGCGGGGGACGCGGACGGGGCGCGCGCGGTGATGCGGGAACACTGCGACGGGACGGCGGCGCTGCTGCGCGGCTTCCTGAGCTGAGCGGTCGAACCGGCGCACGGGGCGGCGAATCGGCGCGCGGGGGCGAATCGACGCACGGGGGCTTGCGCTCGGCTCCCGCGACCACAAAGGTATGGCAGCGGTCCATTGGAATCGCGGCGCCGTCGTACGCGGCGGTGCGCCGCCGCGTACCGCCCAGCACCGCCAAGCGCCGTCCAGCACTGCCTTTCACCGCGAGCGTCGGGAGCCGAGTGCCGCCATGACCGTGGAAGAAACTTCGAAAGGTCCGGGCACCTCACCCGGCCGGGGCGCCGGATCCGGGGCGGGTGCCGGGGCCGGTGCCACCGCTGGTTCCGGTGCCGGGTCCGAGTCCCGTACCGCAGCCCCCTCCGCCGACGACTATCTGAAGCGCCGCACCCTGCGCCGCGGCAGCGCCGGCACGCTGCTGCTGACCGGGCTCGGGGTCGCGTACGTCGTCTCCGGCGACTACTCGGGCTGGAACATCGGACTGTCCAAGGGCGGCTTCGGTGGTCTCGCCGTGGCGATGGTCCTGATGGGCGCGATGTACGCGTGTCTGGTCTTCTCACTCGCCGAACTGTCCGCCATCCTGCCCACCGCGGGCGGCGGTTACGGCTTCGCCCGGCGCGCGCTCGGCACCTGGGGCGGCTTCCTGACCGGTACGGCGATCCTCATCGAGTACGTGCTCGCGCCCGCCGCCATCGTGCTGTTCATCGGCGACTACGTCGAGTCCCTCCAGCTGTTCGGCCTGACGTCGAGCCTGCCCGTCCACCTCGCCTGCTTCGTCCTCTTCCTCGGCATCCACCTGTGGGGCGTGGGCGAGGCGCTGCGCTTCAGCCTGGCCGTCACGGCCATCGCGGTGACGGCGCTGCTCGTCTTCGCGATCGGCGCGTTCGGCGACTTCGACGCGGCCGGGCTGACCGACATCCCCGTCGACCACACGGCCGCGGGAGCGGGCTCCTGGCTGCCGTTCGGTTTCCTCGGCATCTGGGCCGCGTTCCCCTTCGGCATGTGGTTCTTCCTGGGGGTGGAGGGCGTGCCGCTGGCCGCGGAGGAGGCCAAGGACCCGGTCCGCGCGATGCCCCGCGCGCTCGCGCTCGCGATGGGCGTCCTCGTCCTGCTCGCCGTACTGACCTTCCTCGCGGCGACCGGGGCGCGCGGCGCGGCGACCGTACAGGAAGCGGGCAATCCGCTGGTGGTCGCGCTCCAGGGCGACGGCGGGCCGACCGCGCTCGGCCGCTTCGTCAACTACGCGGGCCTCGCGGGCCTGGTCGCCTCCTTCTTCTCGCTGATCTACGCGGGCTCGCGCCAGCTCTTCGCGCTGTCCCGGGCCGGCTATCTGCCGCGTTTCCTCTCGCTGACCAGCCGCCGCAAGGCGCCGTACCTCGGCCTGCTGATCCCCGGCGCGCTCGGTTTCGCGCTGGCCGAGGCGACCGGGAACGGGGCGCGGATGCTGAACATCGCGGTGTTCGGCGCGACCATCTCGTACGCCCTGATGGCGCTGTCCCACATCGTGCTGCGCCGCCGCGAGCCGGGGCTCGCGCGGCCGTACCGGACACCGGGCGGGGTGCTGACCTCGTCGGTGGCCTTCGTGCTGGCGCTGTCGGCGCTGGTGGCGACGTTCCTGGTGGACCGGGACGCGGCGTTCATCGCGCTCGGCGTGTACGTGATCGCTCTGGCCTACTTCGCGTTCTACAGTCGCCATCGTCTCGTCGCGAGGGCTCCCGAGGAGGAGTTCGCGGCGCTCGCGGCGGCGGAGGCGGAACTGGACCGCCGGCCGGACCCCGGACAGGACCACGGACGGGACCACGGACGGGATCGCTGACCGCCGGTCCAGCGGCCCACGACCCTCCGACCCCGGTTTCCGGCCGCCCGGCCGGGAACCGCCGCACCCGACACACCCCCACCCCCACCCCCACCACGCGGGAGGACCCGTGCCCAAGCCGCTCATCGGCGTGACGACCTATCTGGAGCAGGCCCGCTGGGGGGTGTGGGATCTCCCGGCCGAGCTGCTGCCGACCGGCTACGCGCGGCACATCCGGGCGTGCGGCGGCCTCGCCGTGATGCTGCCGCCGGACGAGCCGGGCGCGGCGGCCGGGATGGTGGCCCGGCTGGACGGGCTGGTGATCTCGGGCGGCGCGGACGTCGAGCCGGTGCGGTACGGGGCCGCGCTCGACCCCCGTACCGGCCCGCCCGCGCCCGAACGGGACTCCTGGGAACTGGCCCTGATCGAGGCGGCCCTCGCCGCCGGCACCCCGCTGCTGGGCATCTGCCGCGGTCTGCAACTGCTCAACGTGGCCCTCGGCGGCACCCTGGTCCAGCACATGGACGGGCACACCGGGGGCCTCGGCGTCATGGGCAGCCACCCGGTGGTCCCGGTGCCCGGCACGCGGTACGCCTCCCTCGTCCCCGAGACCACGTCGATGCCCACGTACCACCACCAGTGCGCCGACATCCTCGGCAAGAACCTGGTCGTCTCCGCGTACGCCCCGGACGGCACGGTCGAGGCCGCCGAACTGCCCTCCCCCGCCTGGGTCCTGGCGGTGCAGGGGCATCCGGAGATGAGCGAGGACACCCGGGTGGTGCGGGGCCTGGTGGAGGCCGCCCGCACGCACATGGGCGAGGGAGCCGAGCGGGCCGGGGCGGCGGAGCAGACCGAGCGGCCCAAGGCGGTCGAGGCGGCCGAGCGGTAGCCGGCAGACCTCGCCCGGCCGGTGGTGCTCGTTCAGGTCGTCCAGACGGTCGCGGCCGGCAGGGGCGAGGGGGATGACGTCCCGGCGGCTCCGCACCGCCGCTACGCGCGCGTGCCCGCGCGGGTCAGCGACAGCAGTTCCCGCGCCGGGCCCGTCGGCCGGTGGCCCGCCGGCCAGACCGCGCGCAGTTCCCGGGCGAGTGGCATCCCGGCGACGGGCACGGCGACCAGCCGGCGGGAGGACAGCTCTTCCGTGATGGCCAGTTCGCTCAGGACGGCCGGTCCCGCGCCGCTGACCACCGCCGCCTTCACCGCCGTGGTGGAGGCGAGTTCGAGCAGCGGCCGGGCCAGCCCCCCGTACGCGGAGAGCGCCGCGTCGAGGACCTGCCGGGTGCCCGACCCGCGTTCGCGCAGGATCAGCGGGGTGGCGGCGAGTTCCGCCGGGTCGAGGGCGGTTCGGCGCCGGGCCCACGGGTGGGTGGGTGCGGTGACGACGGTGAGCCGGTCGCGCGCGACGGCCACCCCGTCGAGCCCGTCCGGTATCGCGAGCCCCTCCACGAAGCCGAGGTCCGCGTCCCCGGCGAGCAACTGCCCGGCGACGGCGGCGGAGTTGCCGGCCTGGAGGGAGACGGCGGTGTCCGGCCGTCCGGCGCGCAGCGCGATCAGCCAGCCGGGCAGCAGATACTCGGCGATGGTCATGGACGCGGCCACCCGCAGCCGTGAATCGCGCCGCCCGCGCAACGCCTGCACCCCCGCGTCGAACGCCTCCGCCGCCTCGACGACCCGCCGCGCCCAGTCGGTGACGAGCGCCCCGGCGTCGGTGAGCCGGGAACCGCGCGGCGAACGGTCGACCAGGGCCACGCCGAGCTGCCGCTCCATCGAACGGATCCGGCTGCTGGCGGCGGGCTGGGTGATGCCGACCTCGCGGGCGGCCCGGCCGAGGCTGCCGTGCCGGGCGACCGCCAGGAGCAGTTCGAGCGCGCCGAGATCGGGGACGCGGTGGGACACCAGCGCGGGAAGCTCGGGCGTACGCGGCTCGCTGCTCATAAAGCCAGCTTATGGCCCCATAGTCGCGATGTCCCTGGTGGGGGCGGCGGGTGCGGGAGACGGTGAACGCATGGCTTCCCTCGCTCCCTCCCCGACCGCCACGCCCGGCGCCGCACCCGAAACCGAATCCGAACCCGGCCACGGACCCGACCACGGACCCGACCACGAGTCGCAGCCCGCCCCCGTGCCGGGCGCCGGCTCCGGCTCTGGCTCTGGCTCTGACTCCGGCTCTGGCTCTGGCTCCGGGTCCGGGTCCGGCTCCCGGTTCGCGGCGGTCCGTCACCTCGGCCCCAACTGGTACGCCTCGGTCATGGGCACCGCGGTCATCGCCAACGCCGGAGCGGGCCTGCCCCTGGCCGTACCGGGACTGCGGACGGTCTGCACCGCCTTCTGGGCCCTGTCGCTCACGGCCCTGCTCGTCCTGCTCACCGCCCGTGCCCTGCACTGGACCCACCACCGCGACCAGGCCCGGGCCCATCTGCTGGACTCCGCGATGGCACCGTTCTACGGCTGTCTGTCCATGGCGCTGCTCGCGGTCGGCGGCGGCACGCTGCTCGTCGGCCGGGACTGGATCGGGCTGCCCGCGGCGGTGGCGCTCGACACGGTCCTCTTCACGGCGGGCACGGTGATCGGCCTGGTGGCCGCGGCGGCGGTGCCGTATCTGATGGTGGCGCGGCACCGGATCGACGAGGCGTCACCCGTGTGGCTGCTTCCGGTGGTGGCCCCGATGGTGTCCGCGGCGCTCGGCCCGCTGTTGCTGCCGCATCTGCCCGCGGGCGAGCTGCGGCAGACGCTGCTGCTGCTCTGTCACGCGATGTTCGGAATCAGTCTGCTGGCGACGCTGGTCATGCTGCCGCTGCTGTTCGGACGGCTCGTCCTGGGCTCCGCGCTGCCGCTCGCCCTGATGCCGACCCTGTTCCTGGTGCTCGGCCCGCTGGGCCAGTCGACGACGGCCGCGAACGCGTTCGCCGACGCCGCGCCGGGCGTGCTCGCACAGCCGTACGCCCGGGGCTTCGAGACCTTCGCCGTGCTGTACGGCGTCCCGGTGATCGGGTTCGCGCTGCTGTGGCTGGTGCTCGCCGGGGCGCTGGTGGTCCGGGCGCGCCGCCGGGGCATGGGGTTCGCGATGACGTTCTGGGCGTTCACCTTCCCGGTGGGCACCTGTGTGACGGGCGTCGAGGGGCTGGCCCGACACACGGAACTCGCGCTGTTCCGGTGGCTCGCGATCGCGCTGTACGGGGTGCTGGTCGCGGCCTGGCTGCTGGCGGCCGTCCCCACCGCGCGCGGCCTGCTCAGCGGTGCGCTGCTCGCAGGGCCCGGGCGAGCGACGCCGGCGCCTCGGCGAGCGACGGCCCGTACCAGGTGAGGTGGCGTCCGTCGACGAGCGCGGCGGCTGTCCCGGGGAACGCCTCCGGACCGTCGTCACGGGTGAAGCGGTAGGGCTCGTCGGGCAGGACGACGAGGTCGGGGCCGGCCGCGAGAAGTTCGTCGAGCGGGACGCGCGGATAGCGCTCGGGGTGGCCGGCGTAGAGATTGCGGACGCCGAGACGGGCGAGCAGGTCGCCGGCGAAGGTGTCCCGGCCGAGCACCATCCACGGGCGGCGCCAGACGGGGACGACGGCGGTGACCTCGTGGACGGTCTCGAGGCCGGCCCCGGGGACGGTCTCGTGGACGGTCTCACCAATGGCCCCGGGCTCGGTCTCGCGTACAGGACCGGCTTCGGGGGTGACCGCCGCCCACGCCGCCTCGGTGGCGTCGAGCCAGCCGGGCCGGTCCCGTACGCCACAGGCGGCGAGGACCCGGACGAGTTCGGCGAACGCCTGGTCCAGGGTGCGGACCTCGGTGACCAGGACGTCGAGTCCGGCGGCGCGCAGGGCGTCGAGGTCGACGGCCCGGTTCTCCTCCTCGTTGGCGAGGACGACGTCGGGCCGCAGGGCCACGACGGCCGCGGTGTCGGGGTTCTTGGTGCCGCCGATCCGCGCGGCGTCGCCGAGGTCGGCCGGGTGGGTACACCAGTCGGTGACCCCGACGAGGGTGCCGGGCGGCGTGGAGACGGCGACGGCCTCGGTGAGCGACGGCACCAGGGAGACGACCCGGGTGGTCGCCCGGGTGGTCGCCCGTGCCGCGCCCGCTGCCGGGCGGTCGTCCCGCACCCCGCTCACCTCTCCGCGGCTCACCCCTCCGCGACTCACCCTTCCGCGGCCTCGATGTGGTCGCCGACGGCGACGAACAGCAGCCGGGTGCCGGGCGCGGTGGCCCGCCAGCGGTGGCGGACCCCGCCGGAGAGATAGAGCGTGTCGCCCCGGCCGAGCCCGTAGGCGCGGCCCTCGGCCTCGACGGCGACGGCGCCGTCGGCGACGTACAGCACCTCGTCGTTGCGGTGCAGGACCTCCCCGCCTGCGTCCTGTTCGCCGGTGACCTCCAGGGCCTGGAGCTGGTGCCGGCCGCGGACGAGGGGTCGCAGGCCCGAACCGGCCTGTCCCAGCTCCTCGCCGGCCCGGACGACGTCGACGGTACGGGCGGCCTCGGCGGCGGCGAGCAGTTCGGCGGCGGTGGTGTCCAGGGCTTCGGCGACCCGCTGGAGCGAGCGGTCGCTGGGGCGGGCCCGCTCGTTCTCGATCTGGCTGAGGAAGGGCACGGACAGGCCGCTGCGCTGGGCCACGACGGCCAGGGTGAGCTGGAGCGCCCGCCGGCGCCGCTTGACGGCCGCGCCCACGCGCGGTGACTCCTTGTCGTCCATGTCGGCCCCCTCCCTCGTCTCTCTCGTCTCCCGCGTCCGGGCTCTACTGGTCGGTTACCTGAACCTTACGCAGCTTTCGGGTGGGGTTTCGCGTCGTAGCGGAAAGGGGCGGACACCGAATACGTTCGGTGTCCGCCCCTTTCCGTACGGTGATCGAGGCCGATCCGTACGGTGAGCGGTGAGACCGTGCACAGGCGGCCGGCGCGGGCTCGGGGCCGGCGCGGGCGATCGTACGGGCGCGGTCGCGGGCGCGGTCCCGGGGCGGGGGGCCGCTACTGCGGGGCGAGCCGGTCCACGACGCCCGGGTTCTGCCCGAGCCAGGTGCGGACGGCGTCCTGCTCCTTGCCCTTGCCGGTGTCCTGGATGACGGCCTCCAGGCCGGTCAGCTCCTTCTCGCTGAGCTCGAAGTCCTTCACCCAGCGGCCGACCTCGGGGTTGTCGGCGGTGAAGCCCTTGCGGGCGATGGAGTGGATGCCGTCGCCCTTGCCCCAGGTGTGCTTCGGGTCGTCGAGCTTCTTCAGGTCGAAGTCCGAGTAGGCCCAGTGCGGCGACCAGAGGGTGACCGCGATCGGCTCCTTCTTGGCATATGCGCGCTTCAGCTCGGCCAGCATGCCGGGCGTGGAGCCGTCGACGACCTTGAACTCGCCGGTCAGGCCGTACTCCTTCATGACCTTGTCCTTGAGGATGGCCATCATGCCGGCGCTCGGCTCGATGCCGACGATCCGGCCCTTGAACTGCCCGGCCTTGCCCTTGAGGTCGGCGACGGAGTCCACGCCCTCGACGTACGAGGGGACGGCCAGTTCCAGGGAGGTCGGGCCGAACCAGGACCCGAGGTCCTCCAGCTTGTCGCCGTACTTCTCCAGGTACTGGGCGTGGGTGACGGGCAGCCACGCGTCGGTCTGGAGGTCGACCTGGCCGCCGGCGAGGCCGGTGTAGAGGGCGCCCACCTCCAGCTGGCTGATGGCGACGTCGTAGCCGCGGCGCTCCAGGATCTCCTTCCAGAGATACGTCGAAGCGATGCCCTCGTCCCACGGGATGTAGCCGAGGGTGATCTTCTTGCCGTTGCCCTGGCCGGAGGCGCTGCCGGACGACTTGCCGCCGCCGAGGAAGCCCATGCCGCCGGCGACGAGCGCCAGGACGACGACACCGACGAGCGCGGTGACGGGCTGCGGGCGGTGCGCCCAGATCTTCGCGCCGGTACGGGACGCGCGGGCGGCGTGCGCCTTCGCGGCGGCCCGGCGGCCGAGCGGGGAGACCTGGCGGCCGAGGGCGCCGGTCATCCGGTCCAGGTACATGGCGAGGATGACGATGGAGATGCCGGCCTCGAAGCCGAGACCGATGTCCACGTTGCCGATGGCGCGGTAGACGGCGCCGCCGAGCCCGCCGCCGCCGACCATGCCGGCGATGACGACCATGGACAGGCCCAGCATGATCACCTGGTTGACGCCCGCCATGATGGTGGGCAGGGCGAGCGGGAGCTGGACGCGCAGCAGCGTGTTGCGCGGGGTGGTGCCGAACGCCTCGGCGGCCTCCACGAGTTCGCCGTCGACCTGGCGGATGCCGAGCTCCGTCATCCGGACGCCGGGCGGCAGGGCGAAGACGATGGTGGCGATGATGCCGGGGACCACGCCGACGCCGAAGAAGATGATGCCGGGGATGAGATAGACCATCGCCGGCATGGTCTGCATGAAGTCCAGGACCGGGCGCAGCACGGTGCTGACGGCCTTCGAACGGGCCGCCCAGATGCCGAGCGGTACGGCGATCACGAGCGTGACCAGGGTCGCGACGAGGACCAGGGAGAGGGTCGACATCGCCTCGTCCCACAGGTCGATCGAGTCGACGAGGGCGAAGCCGGCGAAGGCGAGGGCACCGGCGGTCAGGCCGCGCAGCCACCAGGCGACGACGGCGAGGATGCCGGCGAAGAGCAGCGGCTGGGGCGCGGACAGGACGGCGTCGATGCCGTCGTAGAGGCCGGTGACGCCGGTGGTGATGGCGTCGAAGAGCCAGGAGAGCTGGGCCTGGAGCCAGTCGACGGTGCTGTCGACCCACTGGCCGAGGGGAAGCCTAGGCATGGGTGGTCACCTCCGGGCCGGTGGCCGGCGCAGCCGTCGCCTTCGCCGCCTTCGTGGCCCGCGTGGTCTTCGTGGCCCGCGTGGCGGTCGTCCTGGAGACGGGGGCGGCGGTCCTGCCGGTGGTCTTGCCGGTGGTCTTGCCGGTGCCCTTTCCATGGGCCGTTCCGGCGGCGGGCGTCCGCGCCGGCGCTTCGGTCTCGGGCGCGGCGGGTGCGGCGACCGGCGCGGCGGGGGCAGCCGGGGTAACGGGGGCGACGGGGGCGGCGGTGAGGCTGCCCATGGCGGCGAGCAGCTTCTCCTGCGGGACGACGCCGAGGGCGGAGCCGTCCTCGTCCCGCACGACCACCGGGTGCGGGGCGCGGGCGGAGATCGCGCACAGCTCGGCGAGCACCGTGTCGGGGCCGACCGCCTGGCAGGCGCAGTCGGCCGGACAGTCGGCGGCGGACACGGTGCCGTCGGTCATGACGGCACCGGCGGTGAGCACCCGGGTGCGGTCGACGTCCTGGATGAAGGAGGCGACGTAGTCGTTGGCGGGGCGGACCAGGATGTCCTCGGCGGAGCCGAGCTGGACGATCCGGCCGTCGCGCATGACGGCGATGCGGTCGCCGAGGCGCATGGCCTCGTTGAGGTCGTGGGTGATGAAGACGATGGTCTTCTTCAGCTTGCGCTGGAGGACCAGGAGCTGGTCCTGCATGTCCCGGCGGATCAGCGGGTCGAGCGCGCTGAAGGACTCGTCCATCAGAAGCAGGTCGGCGTCGGTGGCGAGGGCACGGGCGAGGCCCACGCGCTGCTGCATGCCGCCGGACAGCTCGTCGGGCCAGGACTTCTCCCAGCCGGCGAGTCCGCACAGTTCCAGCGCCTCGGCGGCGCGCTTCTCCCGCTCGGCGCGGGCCACGCCCTGGACCTCCAGGCCGTAGGCGGCGTTCTCGAGGACGCTGCGGTGCGGGAAGAGGGCGAAGTGCTGGAAGACCATGCTGATCTTCGTGGACCGCACGGCACGCAGTTCGCGGGGGGCGAGCGCGGTGAGGTCGCGGCCGTCGAAGAGCACCCGTCCGGCGGTGGGGGCGAGCAGGCCGTTCAGCATGCGCAGGAGGGTGGACTTGCCGGATCCGGACAGGCCCATGACGACGAAGATCTGGCCGGGGTCGACGGTGAACGACGCGTCGATCACGGCGGCGGTGGTGCCGTCGGAGCGCAGCGTCTCGCGGTCGACCGCGTCGCCTTCGGCGGCGAGCTTGCGGACGGCCTCGTCGGGTCGTCTGCCGAAGACCTTGTACAGATGGTCGGCCTGGAGCCTGGACACATACACCTCACGGGTAGCAATGAAAACGGCCCGCCACCCCCGCAGCCGGGCCGTGGAGCGGCGCGGGATCGGCCCGCGCGACCACTGCGTACGGGATCCGTTTTCGGTTCGCACCGTTGAATCCCGTACTGGGTTCGCTCCGGGCTCGCGCCTGCCCGGGCCTCCCGGACCCAAACCGGAAGGTGACCGGCGTCACTCCAGGTGGCGGGCGGTGTCGGTGTGGTGCGGCATGATCGGAGGGTGACGCGACGCCTGATGCTCCTCGACACCGCCAGCCTCTACTTCCGCGCGTACTTCGGCGTGCCGGACTCCGTCCGGGCCCCGGACGGGACCCCCGTGAACGCGGTGCGCGGGCTGCTCGACTTCATCACCCGCCTGGTCCAGGACCACCGGCCGGACGACCTCGTGGCCTGCTGGGACGAGGACTGGCGACCGCAGTGGCGGGTCGACCTCATCCCCTCGTACAAGGCGCACCGGGTGGCCGAGGAGACGGAGCGGGGCCGCCCCGACGAGGAGGAGATCCCGGACACGCTGGGGCCGCAGGTGCCGGTGATCGTGGACGTGCTCGACGCGCTGGGCATCGCCCGGGTCGGCTCGGCCGGCTTCGAGGCGGATGACGTGATCGGCACCCTCTGCGCCCGCGCGGCGGGCCCGGTCGACATCGTGACGGGCGACCGCGACCTGTTCCAGCTGGTGGACGACGGGCGCGGGGTGCGGGTCCTGTACCCGCGCAAGGGCGTCGGCGACTGCGATCTGGTGGACGAGGAGCTGATCCGTACGAAGTACGGGGTACGGGCCGACCAGTACGCGGACTTCGCGGCGCTGCGCGGGGACGCCAGCGACGGACTGCCCGGGGTCAAGGGCATCGGCGAGAAGACGGCGGCGCAGCTGATCACGGAGTACGGGGATCTGGCCGGGGTCCGCGCGGCGGCGGCCGACCGGACCTCGCGGCTGACCCCGGCAAAGCGGCGGGGCGTCGTGGAGGCGGCGGACTATCTGGACGTGGCTCCGACGGTGGTCCGGGTGGCGCGGGACGTACCGCTGCCGGAGTTCTCCCCCGCCCTGCCGTCGACACCGCGGGACCCGGAGGCGCTCATGGGCCTGGTGGAGCGGTGGGGGCTCGGCGGCGCCGTGGGGCGGATGCTGCCGGTCCTGGAGCGCCGGGAGCACCGGGCGGGCTGAGCGGGCCGAGGTGACGGCGGGGGCTGCGGGGCCGAGGGGGTCGAGGGGCCGAGGGGGCTGTCTCCGCAGATGCGGAGATGTTAACTTAGGTAATCCTAAGTTCTGCTGCCGGGGTCCTGCCGCCCCGACGCGTGAACGCTGACCGCATGGCCCGGACCGGAACCCGGACCGGGCCATGGACCGATACGGGGAGACCACCGTGGCCCAGCAGCCCGCAGCCCAGCCCGCCCGCAAGACACCGCGGGCCCACGAGGCCCGAGTGGTGCGCACCGAGCGGATCACCCCGCACATGGTGCGCGTGATACTCGGCGGCCCCGGCCTCGACGCCTTCGAGATCGGCGATTCCACCGACCACTATGTGAAGCTGCTGTTCGCGCCGGAGGGCGTGACGTACCCCGAGCCGTTCGACATGGAGCGGATCCGTGCCGAGTTCCCACGCGACCAGTGGCCGACGACCCGGACGTACACGGTGCGGGCCTTCGACCCGGTGCACCGCGAGCTGACCGTGGACTTCGTGGTGCACGGCGACGAGGGTCTGGCCGGCCCGTGGGCGGCGCGGGCGCAGGCGGGCGACGTCATCCGTTTCCTCGGCCCGGGCGGCGGCTACGCCCCCGACGAGTCCGCCGACTGGCATCTGCTCGTGGGCGACGAGAGCGCCCTGCCGGCGGTCGCGGTGGCGCTGGAGCGGCTGCCGGAGGGTTCGGTGGTGCACGCGTTCCTGGAGGTGGCGGACGCCACCGAGGAGCAGAAGTTCAGGACGGCGGCCGGTGTGGACGTCACCTGGCTGCACCGCGGCGACCGTCCGGTGGGCGAGGCCCTGCTGGAGGCGGTGCGCACCCTGGACTTCCCGGCGGGCGACGTCCACGCCTTCGTCCACGGCGAGGCCGGTTTCGTGAAGGGGCTCCGCCGTCACCTGCGGCTGGAGCGCTGCGTACCGCGCGAGCGCCTGTCGATCTCGGGCTACTGGCGGCTCGGGAAGACGGACGAGGCCTGGCGCGCGGTCAAGCGCGAGTGGAACGAGCAGGTGGAGCGCGAGCAGGAGGGCTGACCCGCCCGCATCACGCTCGCCCGAGGGGGCGGGGGCCGGCCGGCCTCCGCCCCCTCGGGCTTTTTCGCCGCCCCGCGGATCGCGACCGCCTCGCGCTCACGATCCGATGAAGCTGACCGTTTCCGCCAGGTCCGCCCGCCCGGTGCGCAGCGGCGGCACGCCTTCCTTCTCGAACCCCACCGCGACTCCGCAGAACAGGACGAGCCCGTCGTCGGCTCCGACCGTCTCGCCGACGGTCTCGCGATACATCGTCCACATCACCTGGGGGCAGCTGTGCAGCCCTTCCGCCCTCAGCAACAGCATGACCGTCTGCAGGTACATCCCCGCGTCCCCCCACTGCCCGGGGCCCATCGTCCGGTCGAGGTAGCAGAACAGGACGACCGGCGCCCCGAACGCCTCCGTGTTCAACGCGGCGATCCTCTTGGGCCTGTCGGGGTCGTCGCGCTCGACTCCCAGCGCCTCGTACCGCTGGGCGGCCGCGGCGGCAAAACGGTCCAGATAGCGCGCGGTCAGTTCATCCGGGTACATCGGATACTCCCGCTCGTCACCCGGGTCTCCCGCCAGCGCCCTGGCCGTGGCCCGCTTCTTCAGCTCGGCCAGGGGCTCGCCGCTCACGGCGTACACATGCCACGGCTGGAGGTTCCCGCTCGACGGAGCCCGCGTCGCCGCGGCCAGCACTCGTTCGAGCACCTCCTTGGACACCGGCTCATCACTGAACGCCCGCACAGCCCGGCGGCTGTCCACGGCCTCGTACACATCCACGTCTTCCCGCCTTCCCACTCGACGACGACCCGGCCCCTACCGTATTCAGGGTCGGCGCCGGGCATCACCGGCCACCGGGCGTCCTCCTGATGGGGAGTCGGCGCCGACGCCGCAGCCGTGACCGCAACCGCAACCGCAACCCGGCATATGCCTGACGGGACGGCAGGCATATGCCGGGCTCCGCGAAGGAAGAGTTCGGCGGCACTGGAAGGCGGCACACCGGACACCGCCGGCCTCACCTGGAGCGACACGACCCGCGCGGGACACGGCTTCCGCCGACACGACCGCGCCGGAGGCGCGGGGCGGAGGGCCGGTGACGCGGGGCGCGCCGGAGGCGCGGGACACAGGGCGGGCGGGGCGGGCGCGCCGGGGAGGGGGCGGGTGGGCCGCCCGGATCCGCGAGTCCCGCACGGTCCGTCCGGGGCGGGCTCTCAGCGCTCGGCGCCGTAGAGCCGGTCCGAGGCGTCGACCTGGGCGAGGCGGCGCAGGGCGCCGAAGACCGCGTCGCCGAGGACGGTGCCGACGACCACGCTCTCGACCAGATCCTCGCGCGCGACGTTGCGGGCCACGTAATCGAGGTCCGCGCGCGCCACCCGTTCCGCGGCGTCCGCGTAGTCGTCCAGGACCTCGGTGAACGAGCCGTGGCCGAGGTCCTCCAGGGCGGTGAGGGCGACGGCGAGGGCCTCGGCGGCCGGGGACCCGGGGTGGCTGCGCCAGCCTCGGCGGTCGATCAGGCCGGCGACGGCCGTACGGGCCGCGGCACGGACGTCCTCCTCCGGCCCGCCCGCACCGCCCTCGTAACGCGGCACCACGCGCTCCGCCGCCGTACCGAGCACCTCGTGCAGCGGCAGCTCCTCGTCGTCGATCGCGACGACGACCTCGCGGATGGCCGCCACGGACAGGCCGCCGACGTCGAGCAGGGCGCGGATCAGGCGGAGCCGCCGGATGTGGGACTCCTCGTACGAGGCCTGGTTCGGGCTCGTCAACCGCCCTGCGGGCAGCAGCCCTTCCCGGACGTAGTACTTGATCGTCGGCACCGACACCCCGGCCCTGCGACTCAACTCTCCGATACGCACCGCGCGTTCGCCTTTCCCTCGTACTCCGGCCTTGCCGACCGACTCCCCATCATAGATAGTGGCGCTATCGGATAGCAGGAAGTGCCACTATCCATTCCTGTTGCTGTGCGCTGTGCGCGCATCCCATACGCCACGCATCCCTCGGGGGGATTCCCATGTCGTCGGCACCACGACTCCGCACGCTCCACCGGCCCCTGGTCTGGTTCACCGTCTCCATGGCCGCCTTCGCACTCGTCTGCCTCGGCGGCCTCTTCCTGGACGACCGGGAACTGGCGGGCGCGCCGATCTGGGCCAAGCCACTGAAGTTCGCGCTCTCCTTCGTCGCGTACTGCCTCACGCTCGCCTGGATGCTCTCCCTGCTGCCCGGCACCCGGGCCCGCCGGGCCGGCTGGTGGGCGGGCACCGTGCTCACCGTCGCGTGCGCCGGCGAGATGGCGCTCATCACCACCCAGGTGATCCGTGGCAGGCAGAGCCACTTCAATGTGGCGACCCCGTTCGACGCGGCCCTGTTCGGGGCCATGGGCGGCACCGTCGTCATCCTCTGGCTGGCCGCGCTCGTCATCGCCGCCCTACTGCTGCGCGCCCGGATCCTGGACCGCGCCACCGCCTGGGCCGTACGCCTCTCCTCGCTCATCGCGCTCGCCGGCGCGGCCCTCGGTTTCGTCATGACCCGGCCCACGTCCGGCCAACTGGCCCGGAAAGACCCGTCGCTGATCGGCGCGCACAGCGTCGGCGTACCCGACGGCGGCCCCGGCCTGCCCCTGATCGGCTGGTCCACCACGGGCGGCGATCTGCGCGTCGGCCACTTCTTCGGCATGCACGCGCTTCAGCTGATCCCGCTGCTCCTGCTCGTCCTGTCCGCCCTCGCCCCGCGCTTCACCCGCCTCGCCGACGACCGGATCCGGCTGCGCCTGGTCCTGGTCGCCTCGGGCTGCTACGCCGCCGTGTTCGCCCTGCTCACCTGGCAGGCGCTGCGCGGCCGGCCGCTCCTCTCCCCCGACGGCACGACGCTCGCCGTCGGGGGTGCCATCACCGTCGCCACCGCTCTCGGCACGGCGCTCGCCCTGCGCGTACGGCAGCCGAGGGCCGGAAGCCCGAACAGCCGGATCCGCGAAACCCGGCCCGTCTGACCGCGCCCCCGCATCGGGAGCGGGGGCGCGGCGCGCCGGATTGCCCCGGTCCGGGGCGGAGACCTCCCGGCCTCCGCCCCGAGTGCTTCAGCCGCGCTCGCCCAGAAGGCTCAGCGCTTCCCGGAAGTCGTCGAGGGCGGGGCCGTACTGCTTGGTGACGACCCGACACGATGCCCGGTCGACAAGCCGGCCGGCCAGGATCCGCGTGCCGTCCGCCGGCCGGTGCAGGTGCAGCCGGCGGGCGAGGTCCACCCCCTCGTCGAACAGGGAGCGCACCTCCTCCGAGAGCTCGCGCCAATCGTGCCCCGCCCAAACCCCGGCCCGGACGGTGAGAATGCGCTGGATCCGTACCAGTTCGGCCAGATGCCGGTCGGGCTCCTCGGCGGCTCGCGGGACGAGAGCGTCCACCTCGCCCCGCGACGCGTCGATGCCCTCGGCGTAATTCCGTCGGGCGTCGGCGGTCCACGTCCGCGCTTCGGCACCCGCAGGGGGGAGCGGCGCGGCGGGGGTCGCCCGCCCACCCTCCGCGGCCGAACACGACCACAGGGTCGCCCAGAACTCCGCTGCCCTACTCCCGCTCCTGTTCCGGTGCTCCCCCTCGGCGGCCAACTCCGTCAGCACCCCCAGTGCCTTCTGCCGTACCGCGACTGCCTGCTCGCCCCGCTCCTGGGCGTCGAGCATCCGCGCGTACCCGATCAGCGACTGGAAGTGGTCGGCCATCGGAGCATGGCCGGCCGCGGCGTCGACAGCCCGTACGCCGACGAGCCGGTCGTACGCGGCGAGCATCTCGCCGACCCTGCCCGCGGCGTCGAGCGCGCCGGCCCACCGCACCAGCGACCATGCGAGCTGCCCGTACTGGGGGCCGTCGGGCAGAATCGCCCCCACCCCTTCGGTCAGCGCGTCGGCGGCCTCGTCGTACCGTCCCTCCTCGGCGACCGCGTCGGCCCACTCGGTCAGCCCCCGAACCCGTGCGTTTCCGGTCCGCTCCGCCTCCGCCCGGCCGATCTCCAGCAGTTCGGCGCACAGCGCCAGCCCTTCGGCGCGCCGCCCCAGCCGGTACAGCAGCCACTGACAGTCGCTGAGCGCGCGACGCATGAGCTCCACCCGGGCGGGTTCGGACGGATCCACCGTCCGGGCCGCCGCCAGCGCCTCCTCGCTCAACGCGAGCTGGACCTCGGGCCGGTCCCTGAACCGGAACTCGGAACTCAGCCCCAGCAACGCCCCGACCAGCTTGGGCAGATAGGCGGCGGGGCTGACCTGAGCGAGCACCCGAAACGCGTCGACTTCCTCGCGTCGGGTCCGACGCCCCGAGGCCAGAAGTGCCACCCGGGCCCTGAGAACGGCGTCCTGATCGACTTTCCCCCAAGAATTCATGACGGCGATTCTGAGCTTCCCCGACAGGCCCCAACAAGCTTCCTGAGCTGTGCCGTTCGTCCTACGAAAAAGCCCTTTGACCTGTCATGATGGATCTGGCATCAATTTTCGCGGGAGACGGACGCATTCGGTTGTCCGTGCGGAGCGAAAAGAGGTCGCTTTCCATGCGTGTCGAGGACAGAGCCGTGGGCGCCGTACTGGGGTCCGCCGTCGGGGACGCGCTCGGGGCTCCGTTCGAATTCGGGCTTCCGGGGGTGTTCCGGGAGCGGTTCCCCGACGGGGTCGGCGAGATGTGCGGGGGCGGCGGCTGGGACCCGGGCGAGGCCACGGACGACACCCAGATGGCCGTGCTCGTCGGCGAGTCCCTCGTCGAGCGGGGCGGACTCGACCTGCCGGACCTGTTCGACCGGTTCCGGCGCTGGGCCGCCGCCGAACCGAAGGACATCGGTCTGCAGACCGAGGCCGTACTGCTCGGCGGCGACCCTTGGGACACCGCCGCCGCACGACACTTCGAGGTCGACATCCGCGCCGCGGGCAACGGTTCGCTGATGCGCGCCGCCACCTCCGCCGTGCACTTCGCGGCCGGTGTGCGAGCCGTGACCATGGCCGCCGCCCGACGGATCGCCGCGCTCACCCACGGGGACCCCGCCACCTGGGAGGGCACGGCGGTGCTCCACGAACTGGTCCGCGTGGCACTGCTCGGCGAAGACCCCCTCGCCGCTGTACCCGCCGCCCTCGCCCAGGTCGCCGCACCGCACCGGGAGCGGTGGGCGAGAGTCCTCGCCCCCGACTGGCGGCCCGAGGACGCCACCGAGTTCAACGGCGCCGTCTGGCCCTGCCTCGGCTCCGCCCTCTGGGCCCTGCGCACCACATCCTCGTACGAGACGGCCCTGGCCGCCGCGATCGACCTGGGCGGCGACACGGACACCGTCGCCGCCGTCACCGGAATGCTGGCGGGCGCGGTGTACGGCCCCGACGCCCTCCCCTCCCGCTGGACGGCACCCCTGCACGTTCCCCTGCCGGGGTTCGGCAACCGGGTGCTACGCGCCGACGACCTGCGGGACCTCACCCTGGCGCTGATCTGACCGTCGGACCGACGGCAGGTCGGCAGGTCGGCAGGTCGGCAGGTCGGCAGGTCGGCAGGTCGGCAGGTCGGCAGGTCGGCAGGTCGGGTCAACGGCGAGGTCGGGGTCGGGGCACGCCGTACCTCGGTCACCTGGTCCGACGGCAGGTCAGGGCGGGGGCGGACCTGGCCGGACAGCCGACCGTGGACCGACGGCAAGCCGAGGTCAGAGGGGGGGGCCGATCTGGCCCCGGGCGTGAACTGACAACAGGTCAAGACCGGGACGAGAGCGGTCGGCGGCCGGCGCACACGGTCGGGCTCCGCGCCGGGCGCCGACCCCTCGCACGCCCCCTCCTGACCTCTCCACGCCGGAGCCTTCCGCCGCTCCCACGCGTCGGGCCCGGCCGCCGCTCTACGAGTTCATGAAGAGGACGACTCGATCGGTCCCGGCATCAAAGCCGAGAATCGGATGGCCGTAGGCGCCCTCGGCGTCCATCAGTACCGACTTGCCCAACCGCCGCCCGATCTCCCGGAGGAATCCGCACAGCACGTCGAGGCGTTCCTGCCCTTGAAGCTCTCTCAGGTCGACGTCGAAGTCGACTTCTTCGTCATCGAGGAAGCGAAAGATCGCCTGTACATCGGCAGTCAGCCAGACCCGCAGGTTCGGGCACTCGGCATCCAGCGGGCGGGACAGCACGGCCTCCGCCCGAGGTAGCGGAAGCACCGCCGTTCCCTCGGCGTACTGGTGCTTCCAGCCCTTCTCCGCCACGAGGTCGAGGACCATCTGCCAGTCTCCCACCGAGGCGTTCGGAACGCGCACGTCCGGAAGCGACCCCATCCAAGCCGGGTCGAAGAAGCGCTTCACGTCATCCCACAGCAGGTCGCTCACCCTGCCATGCTGCCCGGTTCGCGGTCCCCCTCGCACCTTGGGGCCCCTCCCCCTCCCCACCCCTCCCACCGCCACCCGCCACCCGCCACCCGCCACCCGCCACCCGCCACCCGCCACCCGCCACCACGATGCGCCAAACCAGCCCTTGGTCCCGGTCCTGGGCCTCGCCGGTCTCAGATCAGCCCAGCCCCACCACCGGTGCCGGCCTCAGACCAGCCCCGTCCTGACCAGCCTCGTTGCCGGACCGTGCCGACCTCAGACCTGGTCGGCCTGAGACAGGCCCACGCCCGCACCAGTCTCGCCCTGGTCCCGACCCAGCCCTGCCCCCCCGGTCTGTCACACCCGCCCGGCCCTCCCCACCGGCCCTCCCCACCGGCCGCCCCAGCGGTCCACCCACCAGCTCCGTCCACCAGCTCTGTCCACCAACTCCGTCCGTCAGCTCCGCCCAACCTGCCCCCGCTCCCCTACCGTTTCCGCACCGTCGCCAGCACCTCGCGGTCCGGCTGCAACGTCAGCCCCGCCACCGGGCGTATCTCGCCGGCGTCGACGTCCAGCCGGAAGCGGCGGGCGAGCGTGGCCAGGACGAGGACGGCCTCGACCATCGCGAAACGGGTGCCGAGGCAGACGCGCGGGCCGCCGCCGAAGGGGAACCACGCGTATTCGGGTATGTCCTCGGCCGGCGTTCCGTCGGCTTGGACGGTCCACCGTTCGGGGCGGAACTCCAAGGGGTCCTGGTACCAGCGGCCGTCGCGGTGGGTGGCCCACTGACTGCTCCAGACTCGGGTACCGGGGCGCACCGGCGCGCCGCCCAGCGTGGCGCCTTCCTTCGCGATGCCGGTGAGCAGCCAGATCGCGGGGTAGAGGCGCAGGGTCTCCTTCACCACGGCCTGCGTGTAGGCGAGTTGGGCGTAGTCGTCGAAGCCGGGGTCGCGGTCGCCGAGCACCCGGTCGAGTTCGGCGCCCAGTGCCTCGGCGACCCGGGGGTTGCGTGCCAGCAGGTACCACGCCCACACCAGGGTGGAGCTGGTGGTCTCGTGGCCGCCGACGTAGAGGGTGACGGTCTCGTCCCTGATCTCCTGGTCGGAGAGCGGTGCTCCGGTCTCGTCGCGGGCCGCGAGCAGCCGGCTGAGCAGGTCGGGGCGTTCGGTGTCGCCGTCGCGGTGCCGGGCGACGACCCGGGCGACCTCGGCGTCGATGACGGCCACGGACTTCTTGATCCGGGCCCGCCCTCTGGTCGGGACCCAGTCGGGCAGGATTCCGCCGAGGCCGCTGAACTCGTCGCCGATCTCGCGCTGCGCGACGTCCATGGCCCGGCCGATGGCCTGCGCGTCGGCGGTGGTGTCGGTGCCGAAGATGGTGCGGACGGCGATCCGCTGGGTGAGGGCGGTCATCTCCCGTTTGACGTCGACCCGTTGTCCGTCGGTCCACTGGTCGGCGAGAGCGGCGGCGCTCCCGGCCATGGTGGCCGCGTAGGACTTGACCTGTCGGGGCCGCACGGACGGCTGGACGAGGGAGCGTTTGCGTCGCCAGTCGGCTCCCTTGGCGACCACCACCCCGTCGCCGAGCAGGGTGCGTACGGCGATGCCGAGGTCGGGTTGGTCGAAGGTCCCCTCGACCTCGGTGAGCAGTTCACCGACGGTCTCGGGGTGGGCGATGAACAGCATGGCGCTCGGGCCGAACCGCCAGCGGACGAAGTCCCCTCGGTCCCGCAGCCGTTCGAAAAAGGCGAGCGGGTCCTTGCCGAACTCCGGCATGTTCCCGAGCAGGGGTAAGCCGCGCGGTCCCTGCACCGTCCTTCGGCCGTCCGCCGCCACCGCCACCGCCGTGGCCATGGTCATGGCCGTGGTGGTGGCCGTGGTCGCGGTCGTGGCATCGGCGGGCGGACCGGCGTGCGTGGTCACAGGCGTTTCCTTCCACGGGAGTTGCCCCACAGGGCCCGGTGGTGCGTACCCGACCATGGAAGCGGACGGGTCGGCACCGCGCCAGCCCTGTGGACAACCACCTGTGGAAAACTCGCCCCGCCTTCGCGGCGGTGTGTCGTGTCAGCCCACGGAGCTGTAGGCCACGACACCCCTCAGCAGTGCGTCGACCGCCTTGCGGGCGTTCTTCGGGACCGTGCTGTTCTCCTTGGGCGCGGCCGCCGCGATCTGCCCGAGCACGTCGATGACCTGCTTGCACCAGCGGACGAAGTCGCCGGCCGGCATCTCCGCCTCGCGCAGCACCTCGTCGAGCCCCTTGTCGGAGGCCCACTGGTAGACGGCCCAGGCGAAGCCCAGGTCGGGCTCGCGCTGTCCGACGCCCTCGGTCTGGTGGAGCCGGAACTCCTCCTCCAGCGCGTCGAGCCGGCCCCAGATCCGCACCATCTCGCCGAGCGCCGCCTTGGACCTGCCGGTGGGCAGCTTCGGCGCCACGGCGTCGTCGGACTGGCGTGCCTCGAAGACGAGGGCGGAGGCGCAGGCGGCCAGTTCGGCCGGGTCGAGCCCCTCCCACACGCCCTCGCGCAGGCATTCGCTCGCCAGCAGGTCGAGTTCGCCGTAGAGCCGGGCGAGCCGCTTGCCGTTGTCCGTGACGTCGTCCTCGCGGAGATAGTCCAGCTCGGTCAAGAGCGCGACGATCCGGTCGAAGGTGCGGGCGATGGTGTTGGTGCGGCCCTCGATGCGCCGCTCCAGCTGCTTGGTGTCCCGCTGCAGCCGGTGGTAGCGCTCGGCCCAGCGGGCGTGGTCCTCGCGCTCGTCGCAGCCGTGGCAGGGGTGCGCGCGGAGCTCGGTGCGCAGCCGGGCGATCTGGCGGTCGTCGGCGGCGGCCGAGCGCTGCTTGCGGTGCCGCTCGGGGTTGAGGTGACCGGCCTTGGACCGCAGTGCGGAGGCGAGGTCGCGGCGGGACTGCGGGGACTTCGGGTTGAAGGTCCGCGGGATCCGCACCCGCTCCAGCGGCTCGACGGGAACCGGGAAGTCGATCGGGGCGAGCCGCTTGACCTGCCGCTCGGCCGTCAGCACCAGCGGGCGCGGCCCGTCGTAGTGGTCGAAGCCGCGGGACCGGTCGGTGCGGCCGGCCGGCACGCCCGGGTCGAGGACCAGCGCGAGACCGGCGAACTTGCCCGTCGGGACGTGGATGACATCACCGGGCTTGAGCCGCTCCAGCGAGGCCGCCGCCTCCGCCCGGCGCTGCGCGGCACCCTGGCGGGCGAGATCCGTCTCCCGGTCCTTGAGTTCGCGGCGGAGCCGCGCGTACTCCTCGAAATCGCCGAGGTGGCAGGTCATGCCCTCCTTGTAGCCGGTGAGGCCCTCCTCGTTCTTCTGGACCTGCCGGGAGATCCCGACGACCGAGCGGTCGGCCTGGAACTGGGCGAAGGAGGTTTCCAGCAGCTCGCGCGAGCGGTGCCGGCCGAACTGGTCGACCAGGTTGACCGCCATGTTGTACGAGGGCTTGAAGCTGGAGCGCAGCGGATACGTACGGGTGCCGGCGAGACCGGCCAGGTGGCCCGGGTCCATGCCGCGCTGCCAGAGCACCACGGCGTGACCCTCGACGTCGATGCCGCGCCGCCCGGCCCGCCCGGTGAGCTGGGTGTACTCGCCGGGGGTGATGTCGGCGTGCTGCTCGCCGTTCCACTTGACGAGCTTCTCCAGGACCACGGACCGGGCCGGCATGTTGATGCCGAGGGCCAGGGTCTCGGTGGCGAAGACCGCCTTGACGAGGCCTCGGACGAAGAGCTCCTCGACGACCTCCTTGAAGGTCGGGAGCATGCCGGCGTGGTGCGCGGCGATGCCCCGCTCCAGGCCTTCGAGCCACTCGTAGTAGCCGAGGACGTGCAGATCCTCGGTGGGGATGGCGGCGGTGCGCTCCTCGACGATCTCGCGGACCCGGAGCCGGGCCTCCTCGTTGTTGAGCCGGAGGCCCGCGTACAGGCACTGCTGTACGGCGGACTCGCAGCCGGCCCGGCTGAAGATGAAGGTGATGGCGGGCAGCAGTCCCTCGGCGTCGAGGCGTGCGATGACCTCGGGCCGGCCCGGCGTCCAGATCCGGTTGCGGGCGCGCCGCTCGCGCTCGCGGTCGGCCTCGCGGACCATCTTGCCGCGCCGCCGCTCGCGCGGGTTGTACGTGCGCGAGTTCTCGGTACGGGCGAGGCGCAGCAGGTCGGGGTTGACCTCGCGGCGGGAGGCGCCGCGGCCGCCGTGGTCGGTCTCCTCCTCGAAGAGGTCGTACATCCGTCGGCCGGCCAGGACGTGCTGCCACAGCGGCACGGGGCGGCTCTCGGAGACGATGACCTCGGTGTCGCCGCGGACGGTGTCGAGCCAGTCGCCGAACTCCTCGGCGTTGGACACGGTCGCGGAGAGCGAGACGAGGGTCACCGACTCGGGGAGGTGGATGATCACTTCCTCCCAGACGGCGCCTCGGAAGCGGTCGGAGAGGTAGTGGACCTCGTCCATGACCACGTATCCGAGGCCGGAGAGCGCCTGCGAGCCCGCGTAGAGCATGTTGCGCAGGACCTCGGTGGTCATGACGATCACCGGGGCGTCGCCGTTGACGCTGTTGTCACCGGTCAGCAGGCCGACCTTGTCCTGGCCGTAGCGCTTGACGAGGTCGGTGTACTTCTGGTTGGAGAGCGCCTTGATGGGCGTGGTGTAGAAGCATTTGCGGCCCTGCCGGAGGGCGAGGTGGACGGCGAACTCGCCGACGATGGTCTTGCCGGAGCCCGTGGGCGCGGCGACGAGCACGCCCTTGCCCGCTTCGAGGGCCTGGCATGCCTCGATCTGGAAGGGGTCCAGACCGAAGTCGTACATCTCGCGGAAGGGGGCCAGCGCGGTGGCCTGCTCCGCGGCGCGAACGCGGGCAGCCGCGTACGCCTCGGCTGGTGTGAGGTCCTCTGTCATCTTGTCATCGAGCCTACCCGCCCCCTCGGACAGTGACGCGACCTTTATCGGGCGGCCGTCGGGGCCGGTGCCACGGGGCCGCCGGGAGCGGCCCTACGGGGCGGGCGGGGCCAGGACGCGCAGGGCTCCGGGGACGCAGCGGACGGTGAGCGGGAGGGGGCCGAGGGGCTCGCCGTCGGCGTATCCGGTGACGTCGGGGGCGTCGAGGGTGAGGGAGCGGACCCGGTGGAGAGTCACCTTGGGGTGGCCGAGGTGGGTGCCCTTGTAGACCTTCGGGAAGACCTTGATCAGTTCGGTGCGCGGGAGGTCTCCGACGACGATGACGTCGAAGAGTCCGTCGTCCATGACGGCGTCGGCGCATATGCGCATTCCGCCGCCGTAGGAGGTGCCGTTCCCGACGGCGACGAGGGTCGCGTCGACCTGGAGCACGGTGCCGTCGTCGAGGGTGAGGCGGTACGGGATCGGGCGGAAGGAGGCGAGTTCGGCGAGGATCGCGAGGTCGTACTTGAAGCGTCCGGCGGGCAGCCGCATGCGGTTGCCCCGGTCGTTGACGCGGGAGTCGAAGCCGGAGGCGAGGACGGTGCCGAACCAGCGCGAGGCCGCCGCACCGCCGCCCGCCGCGTCGCCCTCAGCGCCCTCGGCTGCCGCCGCGAGGCCCGTGTCGACCCGCCCCAGGTCGATCGTCCGTCCGCCGTCGCCCTTGAGGACCTCGGCGACGGTCCCCGCGGCTGCGGCCGGGTCGCGTACGGGCAGTCCGAGGGAGCGGGCGAAGTCGTTGCCGGTGCCGACGGCGATCACGCCGAGCGGGGTGCCGGTCCCGCCCACGGCCTGCAGCGCCAGGGAGACGATGCCGTCGCCGCCTACCGCGACCAGCGCGTCGGTCCCGGCGGCGACGGCTTCCCGGACGCGCCGCAGCGCGTCGTCGGCGTCGTGGCCGAGGACCGTACGGACGGAGAATCCGGCGTCCCGGAGTACGCGAGCGGCCGGCTGCGCGGCGTGCGCGCCCCGGCCGCGTCCCGCCGCGGGATTGACGAAGAGAGTGATCTCGCTGGTCATGGGGTCCCCCCGGATCGGATCTGAGGGGGGACCCTACAAGATCAGGTGATGTCGTCGTAACCGTTCAGCCGGTGCGACCTCGTGCCGTCCTGCTCTCCGGTGGTCTGCTCGGGCAGCTTCCGCGTCGCGCCCACGGTTTCGACCTCGCCGATCGCCTCGGGGGTGAGGTCCAGCCGGGATGCCTCGTCGTCGTCGAGACCGGCGTCGGGGTTCTTGCGTCCGCGCCGCTTGTCGTTGAGGAGGGCGATGCCGACCGCCGCCAGGTAGAGCAGGGTGATCGGGACGGCCAGGGCGAGCATGCCGAGCGGGTCGGTGGTCGGGGTGATCACGGCACCGAAGATGAACACGCCCATGATCACACCGCGCCACCAGCGGGCCATCCGGCGGCCGCTGAGGATGCCGGTCAGGTTCAGCATCACCAGTACGAGCGGCAGCTCGAAGGCGAGGCCGAAGACGAGCACCATGCGCAGGGTGAAGTCGAGGACGTCACCGAGCGACAGGATGTTGGCTGAGCCCGCGGGCGTGAGGCTGATGAGCACCTGCACGCTGATGGGGAGGATGAGGTACGCGAGGAACGCGCCGGCCGCGAAGAGCGGCACCGCGGCGGTGACGAAGGCGTACGTGTACTTCTTCTCGTGCTTGTGCAGACCGGGCGCGATGAAGGCCCAGAGCTGGTACAGCCAGACGGGGCTCGCCACCACGAGACCCGTCGTGAGGGAGACCTGGATCGTCGTGCTGAACGGCGCCATCAGCGTGTTGAAGGACACGATCGCGCAGTTGCCGCCGTCGCTGGTGACCCCGGGGGCGCACTTGGGCACCGACCTGGTCAGGAACTGCATCAGCTCCTCGCTGTACACGAGGGCAACGGTGGTGACCGCCGCGATGGCCAGGAGGCCCTTCGCCAGGCGGTTGCGAAGCTCACGCAGGTGTTCCACGAGGGGCATGCGGCCCTCGGGGTCCCTCTCCTGCTTGCGGGCGGACTTGAGCAACCCACGTCCTCATCTCGTGCGGCAGCCGCCGCGTGGCACGGCGGCTGCGGCGGGCCGGGTCAGCTCAGCGCTTGGTGGTGTCGGTGGGCTCGGACACGGGACGCGCGCTGGTCACATCGCCGGGCGCGGCCTGGATGGTCCGGGGCGCGGCCTGGTCGGCGGGGGCGGCGTGGGGCGGGTCGGCGGGCGCGCTCTGCTGGTCGTCGGACTTCATCGCCTTGGCCTCGCTCTTGAGGATGCGAGCCGACTTGCCCAGCGAACGGGCCATGTCGGGGAGCTTCTTGGCGCCGAAGAGCAAGATGACCACGACAAGGATCAGAATGATCTCGGTGGGGCCGAGCCTACCCATAGCTGTTTACCTTCTTCACCGAGGCGACATTGAAAGTGCGAGCCCGGCCGGCCGGACGGGCGTCCGGCCACCGCGCTGCATGCGATCGTAACCCGCAGGGGTAAACGGGCGGCAATGACCGTGCATACTCGCGATTGCGCCGCTCACGCGCGCGTGGCGCGCGGCAACCCCGAAGTCAGCGCAGGTTCTCCCCCGTTCGCGCCAGCCGGGTGGCGGCGCGCTCCAGCTCCTCGGATGCCTGGTGGATGCGCTCTGTGGTGCGGGCCACTTGACGGCCGAGCCGCCGGGCCTCCACGAAGACCTTGATACCGAGGACGCCGAGAACGGCGATGCCGAGGAAGCCGAGAGCAACGGCGAGCATGGGCCAGAAGAGCATATGCCGAGCCTAGGGCACATCCTCCGCACCGCCCGGGACGGGTCTTCGCCCTCGGATCAGCGGACCGCGGGCCGGCCCGCGGTGTGCAGACGGAGCGTGCTGACGCCGCCGCCGGTGAGGAGTTCCACGATCCGTTCCCCGGCCGGTTTGCGGACCGCGCTGCCGCACTCGGGGCAGGTGAAGGAGTAGAAGGTGGTACGGCGGCTCGCGCCGATCGCGAGCCGCAGGGCGCTCGCGGAGAGCTCGAAGCGGGAGCGGCAGGCGGGGCAGGCGGCCTTGAAGAGGACCGCGGCGACCGGAGTGACAGGAGCACCCGGAGTGGCTGGAATGGCTGGGGCGATCGGCGCGACCGGGGCCGCCAGGCCGGATATCACGGACATTTCCCTTGACTCTCCCTGCGCTCGGGGCAGGCGCCCGGACGACACCCCTCACGGGGAACGGCGCTCCGCCGATCCGGAACGCCGCCTTCCGATCCGCCGGGCACCCGCCCGGCGCACGGTCCGGCCCCACTCCGGCCGGCCCATCGCTCAGCTCAGCTCAGTTCGGCTCAGCTCTCGTACGCGGCAAGCGCCGCGGCCGCCGCCTCACGCGCGCTGTCGGCCAGCTCCGGCGGGGACACGATCCGCCCGTCGCTGCCGAGCCGCAGTGCGAGCCGTCGCAGCGAGGCGGGCGCGGGGGTCCGCAGGGTGATCCGCAGCCCTCCGTCGGGCAGCTCCTCGGCCGCGTCGTGCGGGTAGTACTCGGCGACCCAGCGGCCACCGGGACCCACCTCGACCACGACCTCGGGGTCCTCGGCGGACGGCTGCACGAGCCCCGCCGACAGATCCCGCAGCTCTATCTCCGGCGGCGCGGCGGTCTCGTCCAGGAGCCGGATCTCGGCGACCCGGTCGAGCCGGAACGTCCGGCGCGCCTCGGAGAGCCGGCACCACGCCTCCATGTACGTGTGCCCGACGGCGAACAGCCGGATCGGGTCCACCTCGCGCTCGGTGAGCTCGTCCCGCGCGGGCGAGTAGTAGCGCAGCCACAGCCGCCGCCGCTCCGAGATCGCCCGGTCGACCTCGGCGAACACCCCGCCCTCCGACTCGAAGGTCACCGAGAGCCGGGAGCTGGCCCCGGCCGCCTCGCCGGCCGCCGCCTCCAGCTTCGCGGTGGCCCGCAGCAGCGCGTCGCGGTCGCCCTCCCGCAGACCGGGCAGGGTCGCCACGGCGCGGGCCGCGACCAGCAGCGCGGTCGCCTCGTCGGCGGCCAGCCGCAGCGGCTCGGCGGCCTCCGCGCCCAGGGCGTTCGGGTTGCGCCACCAGATCCGGTCGCCGTCGGTGTCGATGTCCAGCAGATCGCCGCCCCGGAAGCTGGTGCCGCACATCGGCAGCACGTCCAGGTCCGAGATCAGCTCGTCCTCGGTGATCCCGAAGGCCCGGGCGACGTCGGCGACGTGCGCGCCGGGACGCTCGCGCAGATACGTGACGAGGGAGAGCATCCGCCTCGTCTGGTCGATGGCGTTGACGGCCACGGTCGTTCCTCTTCCCTCAGCCCTTGGCCACGGCGCGCAGCCGCTCCATCACATCGGCCCGCAGGTCGGCCGGTTCCAGTACGACCACGTCGGGGCCGAACTCCACGAGCCAGGCGTCCAGGCCGTGCCCGTAGGGGATCTCCAGCTCGTCCCAGCCGTCCGCGCCCTCGGTCACGGCCGTGGCCTTGGACCGCAGCGGATAGGCGGAGCCGGCCCGCAGCCGGATCCGCGCGGTACGGGTCGCGGTCTCGCCCGCCCAGCTCTCGACGGCCGCGCGCACGGTGACGACGTCGGGCACGGGCGCGGTGAAGGCGCCGGCCCGGGAACGGACCCTGCCGGTGATCCGGGACAGCCGGAACACCCGCTCGGCGCCCCGGTCGCGGTCCCAGCCCGCCAGATACCAGTGGCCTCGCCAGCACTCCAGGGTCCACGGCTCGACCTGCCGGGTCTCGGAGCGGGCCGCGTTGCCCTTGCGGTAGTCGAAGACGACCGGACGGCGGTCGCGGCAGGCCAGCATCAGCGGCTCGAAGGCCGCCTCGTGGACCGGGATACGGGGTTCCAGGGCGCTCGGCCGGTCGTCGTACGCGTCCTCCGCCTCCGGCATCCCGGCGGCGCGCAGTTTCTGCAGGGCGCCGCTCGCCGCGCCGGCCAGCCGGGCCTGCTGCCACACCTTGGCGGCGAGACCGAGTGCGGCGGCCTCCTCGGCGTCGAGGGTGATCGGAGGCAGCCGGTTGGAGTCGCGGCGGGCCAGGTAGCCGGTCTCGCCGTCCAGGTTCTCCACGGTCTCGATGACCAGACCCAGCTCGCGCAGATCGTCCTTGTCGCGCTCGAACATCCGGTTGAAGGCGTCCTCTCCGGACGCGCCTCCGGGTCCCGGACGGAACGCTTCGACATATGCCTCGATGGAGCCGCGGAGCTCGCGCTTGCTGAGCGGCCGGCGGGCACCGAGCAGACACAGCGCCAGGTTCATCAGCCGCTCGGCCTTGGCAATCGCCATCGACGCCCGCACCCTCTTCACCGGTTCGATTCTTCGGAGGTCCGACCGTACCGCCCCGGGGTGTCCAATCAAAAGCCGAGGGCCCCCGCCTGTGCAGGCGGGGGCCCTCGGCCGGTCTCGCGAGGTGATCAGCCCTTGCGGACGGCCACCAGGTCGCACACGAAGATCAGCGTCTCGTTCGGGCCGATCTTGCCGCCCGCGCCGCGCTCGCCGTAGGCGAGGTGCGCCGGGATGATCAGCTGGCGACGGCCGCCGACCTGCATGCCCTGGACACCCTTGTCCCAGCCCTGGATGACCATGCCGACACCCAGCTGGAACTGCAGCGCGCTGCCGCGGTTCCAGGAGGCGTCGAACTCCTCGCCGGAGTCGAAGGACACACCCACGTAGTGGACGTCGACCAGGTCGCCGGCCTCGGCGACCTCGCCGTCGCCCTTCCAGATGTCCTTGATCTCCAGGTCGGCCGGCGCTTCGCCGCCCGGGAAGTCGACCTCGGGCTTCTCGATGTTCACTGCAGTGTGCTCCTCATACGGACGAACCGCGCGGACGATGGCCCGCGCGACCGGGACAGTCTTACATCTTCGTCAGGATGTCCACCGCGAAGACGAGGGTCGAGTTCTTCGGGATGCCCTGCTTCTCCTCGGCCCCGAATGCCTCCGACGGCGGCGCGACGATCAGCACACGGCTGCCGACCTTCTTGCCGACGAGACCGTCCTTGAGCCCCTTCAGGGTCAGCTGGCCCAGCGGGAAGTTGGCGGGCTTGCCCGCGGTGTACGTCGAGTCGAAGACCTTGCCGTCCTTCCACAGGGCGGCCACGTAGTTCACCACGACGGTGTCGGTGGCCTTGACGACCTCGCCCTTGGACTCCAGGACGTAGTTGGAGACCAGCTTGGTCGGCGCGTCCACCTTCGGGACCGTCAGCGAGGGCGCCTTGCCGTCGGTGTTGGTGCCGACCTTCGGCAGGTCCTTGTCGTCCTGGGCGACCTCGGTGCCCTCGGCGGACTTCGGGATGGAGACGGCCTTCAGGATGTCGACCACGAACACCAGGGTGGAGTTCGCCTTGATGCTGCTCTGCTCCTGCGCGCCATAGCCCAGCTCCGGCGGGATGCCGATCACGATGCGGCTGCCGACCTTCTGGCCTTCGAGGCCCTGGTCCCAGCCCTTGATGACCTGGCCGGCGCCCAGCGTCAGCTCGAAGGGCTGCTTCCGGTCGAAGCTGTTGTCGAACGGCTTGGTCGAGTCCCACGTCTGGCCCAGGTAGTTCACCTGGAGAGCGTCACCCTTCTTGGTGACCGGACCCTTGCCCTCGCTGATCACATTGACCTTGAGCGACTTGGGCGGGTCGCCCACACCCTTGGAGAGAGTCGGCTTCTCCCCGAACTTCTCCCCAGCCGTGATGGCGGGAAGCCCGTCCTTCATCGAAGTCGAACCGGAAGCGGAAGCGGAATCGGAGCCCTTGTCCTCGCTGCCGCAGGCCGCTGTGGTGAGCAGCAGCAGCGGGACGACGAGCAGGCCGGCAAGTCGGCGCACTAGTTCCTCAGATCTCAGACGGCACGGTAGTCGCCCCACTCTAGGGGACCACGCTGTGAAGCAGTCGGCCCCGCACGGAAACGTGCGGGGCCGACGGTCCGTCCGAGCCAATCGTCACACCGGTCCCAGGGGGCCGGTGCCGGACCCGGTCTACATCCCGGCGATCAGTTTCTCCACCCGGTCGTCGACCGAGCGGAACGGGTCCTTGCACAACACGGTGCGCTGCGCCTGGTCGTTGAGCTTGAGGTGGACCCAGTCGACGGTGAAGTCCCGGCGCTGCTCCTGCGCGCGCCGGATGAAGTCGCCCCGGAGCCGGGCCCGGGTCGTCTGCGGCGGCACCGACTTCGCCTCGAAGATCTTCACGTCGTCGCAGATCCGAGCCGCCTGACCGTTCTTCTGGAGCAGGTAGTACAGGCCGCGGCGACGGTGGATGTCGTGGTACGCGAGGTCTATCTGGGCGACCCGCGGGTGCGACATCGTCATGTTGTGCTTGGCCCGGTACCGCTCGATGAGCTTGTACTTCATGACCCAGTCGATCTCGGTCTCGACCCGGTCCAGCCGCTCCTGCTCGACCGCGTCGAGCGTGCGGCCCCACAGGTCCAGGACCTGGGCGACCGTACCGCTGCGGATGCCCCGGCGGTCGACGAAGTCGGAGGCCTTCTCGAAGTACTCGCGCTGCACCTCCAGCGCCGACGCCTCCCGCCCGCTGGCGAGCCGCACCTTGCGCTGGCCGGTGATGTCGTGGCTGACCTCGCGGATGGCCCGGATGGGGTTCTCCAGGGTCAGATCGCGCATCACCGTGCCCGCCTCGATCATGCGCAGCACGAGATCGGTGGCACCGACCTTGAGCAGCATGGTCGTCTCGGACATGTTGGAGTCGCCGACGATGACATGGAGCCGGCGGTAGCGCTCGGCGTCCGCGTGCGGCTCGTCGCGGGTGTTGATGATGGGACGTGAACGGGTGGTCGCCGAGCTGACGCCCTCCCAGATGTGCTCGGCGCGCTGCGAGACGCAGAAGACCGCGCCGCGCGGGGTCTGCAGCACCTTTCCCGCACCACAGATCAACTGGCGGGTGACCAGGAACGGAATGAGGATGTCCGCGAGCCGGGAGAACTCCCCGTGCCGGGCCACCAGATAGTTCTCGTGGCAGCCGTAGGAGTTTCCGGCGGAGTCGGTGTTGTTCTTGAAGAGATAGACGTCGCCCGCGATTCCTTCCTCGTGCAGGCGGCGTTCCGCGTCGACGAGAAGTCCTTCCAGAATGCGCTCGCCGGCCTTGTCGTGGGTGACCAGTTCGACCACGTTGTCGCATTCGGGAGTTGCGTATTCCGGATGCGAACCCACGTCCAGGTACAGGCGGGCGCCGTTCCGCAGGAAGACATTGCTGCTGCGGCCCCATGACACGACACGGCGGAAGAGGTACCGCGCCACTTCGTCAGGAGACAGTCGGCGCTGTCCCCTGAACGTGCACGTGACGCCGTACTCGTTCTCCAGCCCGAAAATGCGGCGGTCCATGTCTGAACATTACGCCTGACGGCCTGTGCTGAAACCGGGTTCGACGGCCCCGTTTCGATCGATTCCCGAAGTCCGGGTGTCTTTTCCGCCATGCGCACCGGATACCGGACCGCTTCCGGTGCCCCCGCCGACGGCGTGTCGCACCGGGGCGGCTTCCCCGAGCACCCGGCCGGTGGCCAGCAGCACCAGGAAGGCCACGAACCCGCCGACGCCGGCCACCGCGAAACCGGCGGGAGTCCCCGCCAGCTCCACCACGGGCCCGGCGACCGCCGAACCGAGCGCCGAGCCGACCGTGAAGGTGGTGACCAGCCACGAGAACGCCTCGGTGACCGTGCCGGCGGGCGCGTGCCGGTCGACCACGATGAACGCGCAGGCGATGGAGGGCGCCAGGAACACCCCCGCAAGAGCCACCAGGGCCGTCATCGGGACGGGTCCGGGCACCAGCACCAGCGGCAGGTAGCCCACCGCGAGCAGCAGCACCAGCACCCGGAGGCGCCGCTCCGGAGCACCCGCCCACTGCCGCGCCCCGTACACCACGCCGCCGATCAGCGCGCCGAGCCCGAGCGCCGCCATCAGCCAGCCGTAGACCGCGTCGTTGCCCAGATCGTCGGCGTAGGCCACGGCGGCCACCGTGATGGAACCGAGCGCCAGCCCCACGAAGAAGAACGAGCCGAGCAGCGCCAGCAGACCGCGCGACCGCAGCGCCCCGAGCCAGTGCGCCTCGCGGGGCTCCGAGCGCCAGGCCCGCGACGGCGGCGAGACCACCACCGACAGGGCACCGAGCACACCGAGCACGTTGATGACGAGCAGCGCGGCGGCCGGCGACCAGAACGCCACCAGCAGGGTCAGCAGCAGCGGCCCGGCGGTGAACATGACCTCCTGGGCGACGGCGTCCAGGGCGTAGGCCCGGTGCACCTGGTCCGCCCGGCCCAGCACGCTCGGCCACAGCGCCCGCAGCCCGCCTTCGAGCGGCGGGGTGAACAGACCGGCGACCAGGACGGCGGCGTACGCGAGGAACAGATTGCCGATGCCCGCCATGGCCAGCACGGCCATGCCGAGCGCGGACAGGATCGCGGCGGGCAGCTGGACCCGGGGCTGGCCCTTGACGTCGACGGCCCGGCCCAGGAGCGGCTGCCCGACGGCGGTGGCCAGGCCGTACACGGCGATCAGCCCGCCCGCGAGGCTGTAGCTGCCGCCCTCGGCGCGGGTGAACACCGTGAGGGCCACCGGCCCCGTACCGCTCGGGAGCCGGCCCACCAGGGTGCCGGTGAGCAGGCGCGTGGCATGGGGCGCGCGCAGGATCTCCAAGTAGCCGCCGGCCGGGGCCTCGGTGGGCATGTCGTCTCCCTCCCGGGGCTTCGACCCGAGGTTTTACGTATAACGTCAAGAGGTCATACGTACCATGACCGCACCACGCCGGTCCACCCCCGCGCGTGACGACGCATCAGCACACAGCGCCGCGGAGGTACCCGTGCACAGCCCCGAGACTCCCGGCGGCCACCGCCCCACCAGCCGTGACGTCGCCCGCGCCGCCGGTGTCTCCCAGGCCACCGTCTCCCTCGTCCTCGGCGACAAGTGGCGCGGCCGGGTCTCCGAGCGCACCGCCGGCACCGTCCGCGAGGCCGCCGCGGACCTCGGCTACCGTCCCAATCTCGCCGCCCGCAACCTCCGCCTCGGCCGCACCCGCACCGCCCTCCTCGTCGTCCCCGCCCTCACCAACGAGTTCTTCGCCCGCGTCTACACGGGCGCCGCCACTGTCGCCGCCCGCCACGGCTTCGGCGTCGTCCTCTACCCCTCCCCCGCCGGCATCGGCCCGGCCCGGGATCCCTTCGCCTCCGCCCGCGCCGCCCTCGACGGCGTCATCGCCTCCTCCATGGCCACCGAGGCCCTCAAGGCCTTCGCCGGCACCGACCTGCCCCTCGTCATGCTGGACAGCGATCCCACGGGCCCCGGCGCCGCCGCCCACGTCAACCTCGACATCGCCGACGGCATGCGCCAGGTCACCGGCCACCTCCTCGGACTCGGCCACCGGCGCTTCCTCCACCTCGCCTCGGCCGTCCCCTCCTGGACCTTCGACGTCCGCGCCGCCGCCCTCGCCGAAGCCCTCCGCGGCACCGACGTCACCACCGTCCGCGCCCCCCTCGACGTCCAGGGCGCCCGCGCCGTCGCCGAACACGCCCTGACCCGCCCCGGCCCCCGCCCCACGGCCGTCGTCTGCGACGACGACATCCTGGCGGCCGGCGCCTGCAAGGCCGCCCGCCGCCTCGGACTGCGCGTCCCCGAGGACCTCTCCGTCACCGGCTTCGACGACCTCGCCCTCGCCACCGCCCTCGAACCCGAACTCACCACCGTCGGCCTCCCGGCCGAGCACATCGGCGAACGCGGCATGGCCGCCCTCCTCGCCGTCCTCGACGGCCGCGCCCCCGAGCCGGGCGACCTCCCCGTCACCCTGGTCCCCCGCGCCTCCTCCGGCCCGGCGCCGGGCGCCTGACCCGGACACGACGAAGGACCCGGGTACGCAAGGAAGCCCCGGGTACGACAAAGGGCCCCGGAGCCGTATCCCTACGACTCCGGGGCCCCGCCACTCCCGTACCGACTACTCCTCGGCGGCCTCGTCCGACGGATCGTCGGTCCGCGTCACCGCCGCGTCGTCCGCGTCCAGCAGACGCTTCAGCTGACGCCCCACGATCCGCTTGAACTTCCGCTGCTGCGGCCGCGTCCGGTCCAGCACCGCCACCTCCAGCCGCTCCGCGGGGATCTCCCGCTCGCCGCCGTTGGTGTCCCGCGACAGCGCCTGCACCGCCAGCTTCAGCGCCTCCGCCAGCGACATGCCGTCACGGTGCCGCTGGTCGAGGAAGGAGCTGATCTGCTCCGCGTTGCCGCCGACCGCCACCGAACCGTGCTCGTCGACGATCGATCCGTCGTGCGGCAGCCGGTAGATCTGGTCGCCCTCCGGCTCCGCGCCGACCTCGGCGACGACCAGCTCCACCTCGTACGGCTTCTCGCCCGCACTGGAGAAGATCGTGCCCAGCGTCTGCGCGTAGACGTTGGCCAGACCCCGCGCCGTGACGTCGTCACGGTCGTAGGTGTAGCCGCGCAGATCCGCGTAGCGCACACCGCCGATCCGCAGGTTCTCGTACTCGTTGTACTTGCCGGCCGCGGCGAAGCCGATGCGGTCGTAGATCTCGCTGAACTTGTGCAGCGCGCGGGACGGGTTCTCGCCGACGAACACGATGCCGTCGGCGTACTGGAGGACGACGAGACTGCGGCCCCGGGCGATGCCCTTGCGGGCGTACTCCGCCCGGTCCGCCATGGCCTGCTGGGGTGAGACATAGAACGGCGTGGACACCGGCTACCGTCCCTTTCTTCCGGTCCGAAAGGCTTCTATGAGGTCGACGAGCGGTCAGAGCAGGGCGGCGCGCGGCCCGTCGGGCTGCTCCAGACGCCGCTCGGTGACGGACCGGGCCAGTGCGGAGGACTCCTCCTCCGTGAGCCTGCGGAAGCCCTCCTCGGTGATGACGGTGACGATCGGGAAGATCCGGCGTGCCAGATCCGGACCGCCCGTCGCCGAGTCGTCGTCCGCCGCGTCGTACAGCGCCTGAACGACCAGCGTGGTGGCCTGCTCCTCGGTCAGGTCCTCCCGGTAGAGCTTCTTCATCGACCCGCGCGCGAAGATCGAGCCCGAGCCGGTGGCGGCGTACCCGTGCTCCTCGGAGCGGCCGCCGGTGACGTCGTAGGAGAAGATCCGGCCCTTCTCCCGGCCCTCGTCCCAGCCCGCGAAGAGCGGGACGACGGCGAGGCCCTGCATCGCCATGCCGAGGTTGCCGCGGATCATGGTGGACAGGCGGTTGGCCTTGCCCTCCAGGGAGAGCGTGGTGCCCTCGACCTTCTCGAAGTGCTCCAGCTCCAGCTGGAACAGTTTGACCATCTCCACGGCGAGGCCGGCGGTGCCGGCGATGCCGACCGCGGAGTACTCGTCGGCGGGGAACACCTTCTCGATGTCCCGCTGCGCGATCATGTTCCCCATCGTCGCCCGCCGGTCACCGGCGAGCACCACGCCCCCGGGGAACGTCACGGCGACGATGGTGGTGCCGTGCGGCGCCTGGACGATCCCCTCGGGCAGCTGCCGGTTGCCCGGGAGCAGCTGGGGCGAGTGATCGGCGAGGAAGTCCATGAAGGAGGACGAGCCCGGTGTCAGGAAGGCAGCGGGTAGACGTCCGGTGCTCAGGTTGTTTGCTTCCACGCGTTGCCCTCCAGGTATGCGATGGCGCGACGAAGGACGTCGGGATCGTCTCCCAACTTTCCGATGGCCGAATGACAGTTGAAGCACAGTACGCCACGGACCCTACCCGTCTCGTGGCGGTGATCCACATGTACGGCCGGTACCTTTCGGCGGATGAGCGGGAGACCGCCCGGAGAGGCGATCGTCCCGCCCCGCTCCGCCTCGGGTGATGCCATGGGCACGCTTGAGGTGCTCCGGTCAAGATTTGACCGCTTGAGGGCGAAGGATGCGCGCGGCTTCTTCTCGCTTTGCCGCGCGCATCGCTTCGGACCTCGAATTTCGAGCACGACCTCCGACATTCGCCTTCGATCCGAAGGCTACTGGCCGCCCTTTTGAACAAATGACCGCACGAAGTCCTCGGCGTTCTCTTCGAGTACATCGTCGATCTCGTCGAGGACGGAGTCCACGTCGTCGCTCAGTTTTTCCTGGCGTTCCTTGAGGTCGGAACTCGCCTCCGTGGTGGTCTCCTCGACCTCCTCGGTGGAACGCGTCGCCTTCTGCTGTCCGCCGCCGGTGTCCTTGGTCGCCATTTCCTCACCCCGCTCGAATCGGCCCGCTCGGTTGGGTCTACGAGATCCGACCCTACAAGCCGGGACTGACATCGGCCCCGCAGTTTCTGCAACGTCCGGGCACTGATGTCATGTTTCCCAGTGCCCGGCCATTTCAGGCTCCGCCGTTGCCGGAAAGGACCCGCACCAGTTCCTCGGCGGTCCTGCACCGGTCCAGAAGTTCCTTCACATGGTCACGCGTACCCCGGAGGGGTTCCAGGGTCGGCACCCGTTGGAGGGAGTCGCGCCCCGGGAGGTCGAAGATCACCGAGTCCCAGGAGGCGGCGGCCACGTCGTCCGCGTACTGCTCCAGGCAGCGGCCGCGGAAGTAGGCCCGGGTGTCCTCCGGGGGGTTCGTCTCGGCCCGCTCCACCGTCGGCTCGTCCAGCAGGCGCTTCATCCGGCCGCGGGCCACCAGACGGTTGTACAGGCCCTTCTCGGGCCGTACGTCCGCGTACTGGAGGTCGACGAGGTGCAGCCGGGCCGCGTCCCAGTCCAGGCTGTCGCGGCGCCGGTAGCCCTCCATCAGCTCCCGCTTGGCGACCCAGTCCAGTTCGCCGGCCAGGCTCATCGGGTCGTTCTCCAGCCGGTTGAGGGTGTCCTCCCAGCGGCTGAGGACGTCCTTGGTCTGCTCGTCGGCGTCGGTTCCGTAGCGCTCGTCGACGTACTTCCTGGCCAGCTCGAAGTACTCCATCTGGAGCTGCACCGCGGTGAGTGTCCGGCCGCTGCGCAGGGTGACGAGGTACTGGAGGCTCGGGTCGTGGGAGACCTGGTGAAGGGTGCGCACCGGCTGGTCGACGGCGAGGTCGACGGTGATGAAGGCGTCCTCGATCATCGACAGGACGAGCGAGGTGGTGCCGAGCTTGAGATAGGTCGAGATCTCGGAGAGGTTGGCGTCCCCGATGATCACGTGCAGGCGCCGGTACTTCTCGGCGTCGGCGTGCGGCTCGTCGCGGGTGTTGATGATGGGGCGCTTGAGAGTGGTCTCCAGGCCGACCTCGACCTCGAAGTAGTCGGCGCGCTGGCTGAGCTGGAAGCCGTGCTCGCGGCCTTCCTGGCCGATGCCGACCCGGCCGGCGCCGGTGACGACCTGGCGGGAGACGAAGAAGGGCGTCAGGTGGCGCACGATGTCCGAGAACGGGGTCTCCCGTTTCATCAGGTAGTTCTCGTGCGTGCCGTAGGACGCGCCCTTGTTGTCGGTGTTGTTCTTGTAGAGGTGGATGGGCTGGGCGCCGGGGAGCTGGGCGGCCCGTTCGGCGGCCTCGGCCATGATCCGCTCGCCGGCCTTGTCCCACAGGACGGCGTCGCGGGGGTTGGTGACCTCGGGGGCGCTGTACTCGGGGTGGGCGTGGTCCACGTAGAGCCGGGCGCCGTTGGTCAGGATGACGTTGGCGAGGCCGATGTCCTCGTCGGTGAGCTGGCTGGAGTCGGCGGCCTCGCGGGCGAGGTCGAAGCCGCGGGCGTCCCGCAGCGGGTTCTCTTCCTCGAAGTCCCAGCGGGCGCGCCGCGCCCGGTGCATCGCCGCCGCGTAGGCGTTGACGATCTGGGACGAGGTGAGCATGGCATTGGCGTTGGGGTGCCCGGGGACGGAGATCCCGTACTCCGTCTCGATGCCCATTACTCGCCGTACGGTCATGCGACCCTCCTTGCCCGGCGCCGCTCCCCGCACCGTGCGTGTCGCGGCGGTACACCCACGAGCCTAGAGCGGTCGTGCGTGTACGGGGAGATCAAAACGAATCGGTGAGTGGAAAGCGACGGCTGCGGATGCCCGTTTCCGGACATCCGCAGCCGGTGCGCGTCGCTACAGGTACTGACCGGTGTTGGCCACCGTGTCGATGGAGCGGCCGGTGTCCGCGCCCTGCTTTCCGGTGACGAGGGTGCGGATGAAGACGATCCGCTCGCCCTTCTTGCCGGAGATCCGGGCCCAGTCGTCGGGGTTGGTGGTGTTGGGCAGGTCCTCGTTCTCCTTGAACTCGTCCACGCATGCCTGGAGGAGGTGGGAGACGCGGATGCCCTTCTGGTCGTGGTCGAGGAAGGCCTTGATGGCCATCTTCTTGGCCCGGTCGACGATGTTCTGGATCATCGCGCCGGAGTTGAAGTCCTTGAAGTAGAGGACTTCCTTGTCACCGTTGGCGTAGGTGACCTCGAGGAAGCGGTTCTCCTCGGATTCGGCGTACATCTGCTCGACCACGGACTGGATCATTCCGTGGGCGGCGGCTTCCCGCGATCCGCCGTGTTCGGCGAGGTCGTCCGCGTGGAGCGGGAGGGAGGCCGTGAGGTACTTGGCGAAGATGTCCTTGGCGGCTTCCGCGTCCGGGCGCTCGATCTTGATCTTGACGTCGAGCCGGCCGGGCCGGAGGATCGCCGGGTCGATCATGTCCTCGCGGTTGGAGGCGCCGATGACGATGACGTTCTCCAGGCCCTCCACACCGTCGATCTCGGCGAGCAGCTGGGGGACGATGGTGTTCTCCACGTCCGAGCTGACACCGGATCCGCGGGTGCGGAAGAGGGATTCCATCTCGTCGAAGAAGACGATGACGGGGGTGCCCTCGCTCGCCTTCTCACGGGCCCGCTGGAAGACGAGCCGGATGTGCCGCTCGGTCTCGCCGACGTACTTGTTGAGAAGTTCGGGGCCCTTGATGTTGAGGAAGTAGGACTTCCCGGCGGGCTGGCCGGTGACCTCGGCGACCTTCTTGGCAAGGGAGTTGGCGACGGCCTTGGCGATGAGCGTCTTGCCGCAGCCGGGCGGTCCGTAGAGCAGGATGCCCTTCGGGGGCCGCAGTTCGTGTTCCTTGAAGAGGTCCGGGTAGAGGTACGGGAGCTCGACGGCGTCCCGGATCAGTTCGATCTGGTTGCCCAGGCCGCCGATCTTGTCGTAGTCGACGTCGGGGACCTCTTCGAGGACGAGTTCTTCGACCTCGCTCTTGGGGACCACCTCGTAGACGTATCCGGACCTGGGTTCCAGGAGGAGTGCGTCGCCCGGGCGGATGGTGATGTCCAGCAGGGGTTCGGCGAGCCGGACCACCCGCTCTTCGTCGGTGTGTCCGATGACCAGGGCGCGTTCGCCGTCCTCGAGGATCTCCTTGAGGGTGACGATGTCGCCGGCGCGCTCGAAGGCCATGGCCTCGACCACGTTGAGCGCCTCGTTGAGCATGAGTTCCTGGCCCCGCTTGAGCTGGTCGAGCTCGACGCTGGGGCTGACGTTCACCCGGAGCTTGCGGCCCCCGGTGAAGATGTCGCACGTGCCGTCCTCGTTGGCCTGCAGGAAGACACCGAAGCCGGCCGGCGGCTGCGCGAGCCGGTCGACCTCCTCCTTGAGGGCCACGATCTGGTCGCGGGCCTCACGGAGCGTACTGGCGAGCCGCTCGTTCTGCGCGGACACGCCGGCCAGGTTCGTCTGCAGCTCGACGATCCGCTCCTCGAGAATCCTCGTGTGACGCGGAGAGTCGGCGAGCTTGCGGCGCAGGACGGCGATTTCCTGCTCGAGATAGGCGATCTGACCGGCGGGGTCGTCAGAGCCCCGGCCCGGCCGGATGCCGCGGTTGATGTCGTCGTCGTGGGCTGCCACGGTCCTCACCTCCTCCAAGGGGAGCTGGACGCTTCCTGACCCTACCTGGGTGGGTGATGATTGAAACCCCTAGATCACAAAGACTCCGAGGTGTGTCCGATCTTCACCCTTGCGCTTCCCCTCACGCCAGGGGGATACCCACCACCGCGCCTCGCCAAAGCGCGCGGCGGTATCGTCATGGGTGGTCAACACCCGTCAGGGTTGGCCCGACTTGTCCAGGCGAGAAAGAAACGGCAGGAGAGATGAGCGTGCAGCAGGAGGTCCAGGCGACGGGCGCCGGTGAGGCGCTGGAGGTCTGGATCGACCAGGACCTGTGTACCGGGGACGGGATCTGCGCGCAGTACGCCCCCGAGGTCTTCGAGCTCGACATCGACGGGCTCGCGTATGTGAAGAGCGCGGACGACGAGCTGCTCCAGGAGCCGGGAGCGACGACGCGGGTGCCGTTGCCGCTGCTCCAGGACGTGGTGGACTCCGTGAAGGAATGCCCGGGCGAGTGCATTCATGTGCGGCGGTCCGCCGACGGTGTCGAGGTGTACGGTCCCGACGCGGACTGACGTATTCCGGGGCTCCGGTCATGGGCCGCGGGGCCGGTCGGGCCTCGCGGCCCTCTTTGTTCCGCGAGGCCCGAACGGCCCCGCGGTCTTCTGTTTCCGCGGGCCGGGTCAGGACTCGCGGTCTTCCGTTTACGCGGGCCGGGTCAGGACTCGCGGTCTTCCGTTTACGAGGTTCAGGCCTCGCGGTCCGCTGTTCCCGAGGTGCGCAGGAAGGCTCCGCCGTGCCAGCGCCAGGTGACGTGGTCGGTCAGGTCGGGGCAGCAGCCGGGGACGTCGGGCGAGGAGTAGCCGAGCAGGGTCGCGTGGACGGCTCGGCCGCGGATCGCGAAGTCGGTGACGCTGCGGTTCTCGGAGGGTTCGAGGAGCGTGGCCACGACCCGGGCGGCGGATGACGCACCGTCCTTGCCGTGGGTGAGGACGTAGATGCCGCTGGGCGGGGTGCCGGAGCCGGCGTCGCAGCGGACGACGGCGATCGTCTCGGGGTCGCCGTCGCCGTCAAGGTCTCCGGTGACCCGCTTGACGATCTTGGTGGGGAGTCCGCCGCATTCCAGGGGGTAGTGGGCCGTGGCGGCGTCGGGCGCGGGCCGGGGGGCCGGCGGGGCGCCGGTGGCCTTGGCCGGGCCGGGCTGGAGCAGCCCGGCGAGGACGACGACTCCGGCCATCGCGGTGGCGGTGGCCAGCCAGTGCACCGGCCGGGCGCGGGTGTGCGCCAGGTCCGTGACGGCGGGGGTCTGCACGCGAGAAGTCTCCTGTGAGGGTGGTACGGGAGGAGTTCGCCCGGCTCCCGGGCCCGTCGGTGCCGGTGGGGCGCCGGGGAGGCGGGGAGCCTGTGGAACGGCATCGTGCCACACGTCACAGGTGGGTGGAACAGCCGGGGTGGGCCGTGGGCGTACGGCGGGTGCGCTGGGCTTCGTACGGGCTCGGGTGGTGTCGAAGGACGGCCTGAATACGACGGTGCCGCCGTCGACTTCCGGCCTGTGGGGCGGGAAGTCGGCGGCGGCACCGGTGCGTTGTGGGAGGGGTCAGCCCTTGTTGGGGCCTTCGTAGTCCTCGCCGTAGGCGCCCTTGGCGGGGCGGCGGCGGCGCATCGGGGGCTCCACGCCGTCCGCGAGGCGGCGGGCGGTGACGAGGAAGCCGGTGTGACCGATCATCCGGTGGTCCGGGCGGACGGCCAGGCCCTCGACGTGCCAGTTGCGGATCATGGATTCCCAGGGCTGCGGTTCGGCGTAGCAGCCGAACTCGCGGATGGATTCCACGGTGCGCGCGAGCTGCGTGGTGGTGGCCACGTAGCAGCAGAGGATGCCGCCGGGGACGAGCGCCTTGGAGACGGCCTCCAGGCACTCCCAGGGGGCGAGCATGTCGAGGATGACGCGGTCGACGTCGGTGTCGGACAGGTTGTCCTGGAGGTCGCCGACGGTCAGCTGCCACGCGGGGTGCGGGCCGCCGAAGTAGCGCTCGACGTTGCCCTTGGCGATCTCGGCGAAGTCCTCGCGGCGCTCGTAGGAGTGCAGCATGCCGCTGTCGCCGATGGCGCGCAGCAGGAAGGAGCTCAGCGAGCCGGAGCCCACACCGGCCTCGACGACACGGGCGCCGGGGAAGATGTCGGCGAAGGCCAGGATCTGCCCCGCGTCCTTGGGGTAGACCACGGCGGCGCCGCGGGGCATGGACAGGACGTAGTCGGGGAGCAGGGGGCGCAGCGCGAGGTAGGCGACGTTTCCCGTGGTTCGGACAACACTGCCCTCGGGAGCACCGATCAGCTCGTCATGGGGGAAGGAACCCTTGTGGGTGTGGAAATTCTTCCCGGCTTCGAGCGTGAAGGTGTAGTGGCGTCCCTTGGGGTCGGTGAGCTGGACCTGGTCCCCGACCTTGAAGGGCCCGCGACGGCGGGCGGCACCGGTCGGTTCGGACATGTGAGCAGCTTATCAAGGGCCCGACACCCCCTTCGCCGGGCGCGGGCCCCACTCCGGAGACACAGCGAGTGCGGGCTTGGCATATGCCGCCACGTCTGGTTGCGGGCCCACCCATCCGTTGCGAACCGGTGCGGGCCCACCCCTGGAGGAACCGTGAGTACGGGCCCCTGATCCCCGTGAGTGCGGGCCGCGCACCTGACGAGGCCAGAACTACCGGGCTGGCCTCTACGGCCGAGTGAGCCGAAGGGGTGCGTCGGGGGAACAGTGCCGAACGCGCACAGGCCCGCGAGGAACGAGTGGGCCGAGCACGATCGGTGCTGCGAGTCCGACTCCAGCACCCCGTGGGGGTCCCCCCGCCGAAGGTAGGGGGAGAAGGAGGCACAAAAAAGGCCAACGTTGCCCAATCACACATGCGCCCAGGCTTGCCGCCTCGCGAACGTGCGGGCCCAACCCCAGCGCCGCACCTACCCGCGGGCCCAGCCCCAGCCGCCTCGCTTCACGTACAACCCCCGCCACCGCACGTCTCACGCCCGTGCGGGCCAGACACCAGCCGCCGCGCTTACGTGCGGGCCAGACGCCTGCCGTCTCGTACCCCTCGTACCGCCCCCAAGGAGCCACAAGAAATCAAAAATGCAGCTCAGCCAGTGGGCCGCGCCATCGCCTTCACGAACGCCTTCTCCACATCCGCCGTCGACATGACGCCGTAGATCTCGCCGCCTTCCTCGACCACCAGGTATTCGGTGGCGGGGCTGGCGCGGAGGTGGTCGAGGAGGGGCTGGCCGGTGAGGTCGGCGGGGACCTTCATGCCGTCGGTGAGGTCCTGGGAGAGGGCGCTGACGGCGACCCAGGGGCGGCGGTGCTGGGGGATGCCGGCGATGGCGGTCTCGCGGACGATGCCGGTGGGGGCGCCGTGGCCGTCGACGACGACGAGGGCGCGGGCGCCGGCTTCGTTGGCGCGGCGGAGGGCTTCGGAGAGGGGGGTGGCGGATTCGACGGGGATGGCGCGCCGGGTGAGAGTGCGGGCGCGGAGTTCGGGGAGGTGTTCGCGCAGCCGGGCCATGCGGAGGCTGTTGCCGGCGCCGGTCCAGATGATCGCGGCGAGGATCGCGGCGAGGAGGGCGTCGGTGACGGTGGTGAAGCCGGAGATGTCCTCGGTGTTGTTGCCGGCGATGCCGCTGCGGGTGAGCAGGGGCAGTCCGACGAGGACGGCGAGGGCGAGGGCGCGGCCGACCCAGGCGGCGGCGACGGTGCCGCTCATGGCGCTGCCGGTGATCTTCCAGACGACGGCGCGGAGCATGCGGCCGCCGTCGAGGGGGAGGCCGGGCAGCAGGTTGAAGACGGCCACGATGAGGTTGGAGATCATGAGTCCGCCGAGCAGGACGCCGGGGACGGTGCCGGGTTCGACGGTGTAGAGCGTCAGGTAGAAGATTCCGGCGAGGACGAGGGAGAGCAGGGGGCCGACGAAGGCGAGGACGAATTCGCGGCCGGGGCTCTCGGTTTCCTTGTCGATCTCGGAGACGCCGCCGAAGAACTGGAGCTGGATGCGGCGGACGGGGAGTTTGTAGCGGAGGGCGACGAGGGTGTGGGCGAGTTCGTGGACGAGTACGGAGGCGTAGAACGCGATCGCGAAGAAGAGGGAGACGAGGTAGCGGGCGGCGCCGAGCTCGGGCAGGACGCGTTCGATCTGGTCGCCGAAGACCCAGGTGATGAGGGCGGCGACCAGGAACCAGCTGGGTGCGACGTAGACGGGCACGCCGAAGGGCCGGCCCATGAGGATGCCGCCGCCCGGCTCCTCGGTCCGCTGCGGCTTGGACTCGTCCTGGTTCACGGGTTCCCTTCGTCGCCGAGCTGTTCGGCCCGCGTCGTGTGGCACGGTCGCGTGTCGGTTGTCGCGGGCCTTCGCCCGGGCTTTGCCGGTCTTTTCGATCATGCGGTGTGACGGGGTCCTGAGTCGATGGTATTCCGCTCGCTGTCAGTGGCGGGTCGTAGGGTCTGTGTCATGAGTACGAGCGAGCAGCGGCCGGAGCCGGCCGTGGTGTCCGGTGCGGCGCCGGGGCCCCGGCCGCCCATGTCGTTGTCCCCGTCGCGGGCGGGCGATTTCATGCAGTGTCCGTTGTTGTACCGGTTCCGGGTGATCGACCGGCTGCCGGAGAAGCCGAGTGCGGCGGCGACTCGGGGGACGCTGGTGCACGCGGTTCTGGAGCGGCTTTTCGACGCGCCGGCGGTGGAGCGGACGGCGCCTCGGGCGAAGTCGCTGGTGCCGGGGCAGTGGGACCGGTTGCTGGAGTCGCGTCCGGAGCTGGCGGAGCTGTTCGCGGAGGATCCGGCGGGCGAGCGGCTGGCGGAGTGGCTGACGCAGGCGGAGGCGCTGGTCGAGCGGTGGTTCACGCTGGAGGATCCGACGCGGCTGGAGCCGGCGGAGCGTGAGCTGTTCGTGGAGACGGAGCTGGCGTCGGGGCTGCGGCTGCGCGGGGTGATCGACCGGGTCGACGTGGCGCCGACGGGTGAGGTGCGGATCGTCGACTACAAGACGGGCAAGGCGCCTCGGCCGGAGTACCGCGAGGGCGCGCTGTTCCAGATGAAGTTCTACGCGCTGGTGGTGTGGCGGCTGAAGAACGTGGTGCCGCGCCGGTTGCAGCTGGTGTATCTGGGCAGCGGGGATGTGCTGACGTACGACCCGGTGGAGGCGGATCTGCTGCGGGTGGAGCGGAAGCTGCTGGCGCTGTGGGAGGCGATCGAGCTGGCGACGCGTACGGGTGAGTGGCGGCCTCGGCCGACGAAGCTGTGCGGCTGGTGTGATCATCAGGCGGTGTGTCCGGAGTTCGGTGGGACTCCCCCGGTGTATCCGCTGCCGGTGGTGGGTGCCCGCCCGCCGGAGTCGGACGAGCCGGGTCAGGGCAGAATGGACGCGATTTCGCCTGCCCCCTGAGGTTCCGAGGAGTTGCCCGTGGCTATCCGCGTCCTACTGGTCGACGACCAGCCGCTGCTGCGTACCGGTTTCCGGATGATTCTGGAAGCGGAGCAGGACATCGCGGTGGTCGGCGAGGCCGGTGACGGTCTGCAGGCTCTGGATCAGGTGCGGGCGCTGCAGCCCGATGTGGTGCTGATGGACATCCGGATGCCTCGGATGGACGGGGTGGAGGCCACCCGGCAGATCACCGGTCCGGGCCGGGACGGTCCGGCGAAGGTGCTGGTGCTGACCACGTTCGATCTGGACGAGTACGTGGTGGAGGCGCTGAAGGCGGGGGCGAGCGGCTTTCTGCTGAAGGACGCGCCGGCGACGGAGCTGGTGCAGGCGATCCGGGTGGTGGCGGCGGGCGAGGCGATGCTGGCGCCGTCGATCACCCGGCGGCTGCTCGACAAGTACTCGGCGCATCTGCCGTCGGGCGAGGAGCAGGTGCCGGACGCGCTGAACACGCTGACCGACCGCGAGGTCGAGGTGCTGAAGCTGGTGGCGCGCGGGTTGTCGAACGCGGAGATCGCGGCGGATCTGTTCGTCAGCGAGACGACGGTGAAGACGCATGTGGGTCATGTGCTGACGAAGCTGAGCCTGCGGGACCGGGTGCAGGCGGCGGTGTACGCGTACGAGAGCGGTCTGGTGCGTCCGGGGGCGCAGTGACGCGGCCGGACCCGACCGGGCGTGACCGAACCTGACCGGACGTAACGCATGGCCGGTCAGGGATGACCTGAGCTGATCATGCCTGCGGATGATCGTGACCGCGGATGATCGCAAGAGGTACGGGCGAGGGCCCGGCGCATGGGGTACGCGCCGAGCCCTCGCCCGTTGTCATGGAGGGCCGGTGTCATGGAGGGCCGGACGGGGTCGGCCCGCCTTCGCCCTCCCGGGATCAGCCCGCCTTGATCTCCCAGAAGCGGAAGACGGCGTTGGCGTCGAGGGTCCATTCGAGGCCGGTGACGACGTCGCGGGCGACGGCGTACTGCTTGCCCTGCCACAGCGGCAGGAGGGGGACCTCGTCGGCGACGACGTCCTGGATGCGGCCGAAGTCGGCGGAGGCGGCGCCCCGGTCGGCGACGGCGGCGGTCTTCGGGAGCAGGCCGGTGACGGTCTTGTTCCGGTAGCTGCTGCCGGTGACGTTGTCCTCGCCGAAGAAGGGGGTGGTGAAGTTGTCGGCGTCGGCGTAGTCGGGGACCCAGCCCTTGACGTAGACGCCGTACTTGCCGGCCGCTATGTCCTTCTCGTACTGGTCGAACTCGACGGACTCGACGTCGGCGTCGAACAGACCGCTGGCGTTGAGCTGCCGGGCGATCGCCTTCAGTTCCTGGTCGGTGGCCGGGCCGTAGCGACTGGGGGTGGACCAGAGGGTGAGCCTGACCTTGTCGGTGATGCCGGCGGAGCGCAGGGCCTTCTCGGCCTTGGCGCGGTCGGGGCTGCCGTAGGTGTCGTAGAAGGCGGTGTTGTGGCCCGCGATGCCCGCCGGGACGATCGAGTAGAGCGGGGTGGCGGTCGACTTGTAGACGTTCTGGACGAGCGCCTCGCGGTCGACGAGGTGGGCGATGGCCTGGCGGACGCCGAGCTTGCCGGTGACCGGGTCGTCCATGTTGAAGACGAGGTGCTGGACCTCGGCGCTGCTGCCCTGGACGACTTCGAGGCTCTGGTCGGAGCCGGTGGCGTTCTCGAGGCTGACGATGTCGTCGTCGGACAGTCCTCGGTAGGCGACGTCGAGGTCGCCGCCGGTCAGGGCCTTGGCGAGGGCCTTGCGGTCGCCTCGGTAGAGCTTGAGGGTGATGTGCTCGTTCTTGCGCTTGAACGTGCCGTGGTAGTCGGGGTTGGCGGAGAAGACGGCCGCGGTCTCGCCGTAGGAGTCGAGCTTGTACGGGCCGGAGCCGACGGCCTTGCCGTCGGTGCGCAGTCCGTCGGCGGGGTACTCGCGGTGGTCGACGATGGAGCCGGCGCCGGAGGCGATCTTGCTGGGGAAGGTGGCGTCGGGGACCTTGAGACGGAAGACGACCGTGCGGGCGTCGGGGGTCTCGATGGTGTCGATGGTCGCCAGGAGCGGGGCCGGGCCGGCCGGGTCGTCGATCTTGAGGGCGCGCTCGAAGGAGAACTTGACGTCCTCGGCGGTAAGCGGGTTGCCGTTGGAGAACTTCAGGCCGCCGCGGAGGGTGCAGGTGTAGACGGTGCTGCCGGCCGAGAAGCCGCACCGCTCGGCGGCCTCGGGGGCGGGCTGGGTACCGCCGTTCGGGAAGGCGACAAGGGTCTGGAAGACGTTGTTGAACAGGATCCAGGAGCCGGGGTCGTAACCCGCGGCAGGGTCGATGGACAGGATCTCGTCCGACATGCCGATGCGCACGGTGTCCGCGGAGCCTCGGGAGTCACCGCCCGGCTCGGAGCCACAGCCACTGAGCAGGGCGGCCGCCAGGCCCGCGGCGAGCGGGGCGGTCAGCCACTTGTTGGGTGCCTTCACAGAACTTGCCTCTTGATCTCTTGCCAGGCCGGCCGCGCGGGCAGTGCGCGGCCGGTACAACGAAGGGGTCAGGCGGTGCCGCGGCCCAGCTCCCACAGGAGCAGGTCGGAGGAGGTGTTCAGCGACCATTCGACGCCGGTGAGGTCGTCGCGGGCGGCGACGTACTGCTTGCCCTGCCACAGCGGCAGAACGGGTACGTCCTTGGCGACGATCTTCTGGATCTGGTCGAAGACGGGGCTCGCGGCGGAGCGGTCGGCCTGGCGGCGCGACTGCGGGATCAGCTCGTCACGGACGGACTGGTTGACGTAGGGGGTGTTGAGGAAGTTGTCGCTGTCGAGGAAGGGCGCGACGTAGTTGTCCGGGTCCGGGTAGTCGGGGAACCAGCCGAGGCCGTAGACGGCGTAGTCGCCGCGCTTCTGGGCCGGACGGAACTTGGCCCATTCGGTGCCCTGGATCCGTACGTCGAAGAGCTTGGTGGCGTTGAGCTGGTCGCGCAGGGCCTCGAACTCCTGGGCGGTCTCGGCGCCGTAGTGGTCGGTGGTGTAGTCGAGGGTCGTCTTGACCGGGGTCTTCACTCCGGCGTCGCTGAGGATCTTGGCGGCGCGCGCGGTGTCCGGCTCGCCGTAGGTGTCGATGAACGAGGTGGCGTGGCCGGTGATGCTGGAGGGGATCAGCGAGTAGAGCGGCTCGGCGGTGGGGCCGTACACCTTGCTGACGAGGGCGCCCCGGTCGACGACGGCGGCCATGGCCTGCCGGACGGCCTTGTCCTCGACGGCGGGGGCCTTGGTGTTGAAGGCGAGGTAGCGGATCTCCAGGCCGGGGACCTCGGTGAGGTCGATGCCGTCCTGCGGCTTCTCGCTGTGCTCCTTGATCTGCGCCTGGGACATCGCGCGGGCGGACATGTCGATGTCGTCGTCGCGCAGTGCCTTGTCCATGGCTCCGGCGTCGCCGAAGGTGCGCAGTTCGACCTTCTCGTTGCGGAGGCTGATGTCGCCCTTGTAGTTCGGGTTCTTGGTGAAGACGAACTTCGTCACCCGGTCGCCGGAGACCTCGGTCTTCATGATGTACGGGCCGGAGCCGTCGACCTCGAAGCCGTCGCGGAGCGCCTTGCCGTCGTACTTGTCCTTGCTGAGGATGCCGGCGACGGGGGTGGAGAGCTTGTACGGGAAGGTCGCGTCGGGCGCCTTGAGGTGGAAGACGACCTCGCGCTCGCCCTTGGTCTCGATGGTGTCGATGTCGGAGAGGAGGGCGGCGGTGCCGTTGTCCGACTTGATGGCGAGGACGCGCTCCATGGAGAACTTGACGTCCTCGGCGGTGAGCGGGGTGCCGTCGGCGAAGGTGAGGCCCTCGCGCAGCTCGCAGCGGTAGCTCTCGCTCTCCTTGTCGGAGAAGGCGCAGCTCTTGGCCGCCTCGGGGACGGGCGCTCCGCTGCCGCGCGGGGCGCGCATGAGGGTCTGGACGGTCTGGCGCAGAACGTTCCAGGTGCCGGTGTCGTAGGCGAAGGCGGGGTCGAGCGGGGCGGGGGCGTCCGCGGTGGCGACGAACTGGTCCGTGGTGCCGACCACGATGGCTCTGCTGTCGCCGCTCCCGCCACAGCCGGCGAGCAGGGGCGTGAGCAGTGCGGCCGTGAGCGGCAGCACCAGGATCTTGCGGTTCATCGGGACGTTCTCCTCATCCGGCGCGGGGTGACGGCCGGCGGTGGTACAGCGGCTTTCGGTCACTCCGCCGGACGCCCGGCCGCCCGGTCGGGGCGGTGGGGGCGAACGGCCCGTTCGGGGCACGATCGGTCCTGTGTACGCGGCGACTTGGGTGGGCGCCGGGGCACTCGGAATGGCGGCGGAGTACTCGCGAAAGATTAGTGGGCGGCGCCTGCCATTACCCGGCGGGGCGGACGCCGGGAGTAATCGCACAGTGATAGCGGATGCACGGTTCGCGATATTCATGCGGTGGCATGATCCGTACGCCATTGATCGAATCGGGACAGATGAGGGTGAATCAATCCCCGCATTCCGGACGGGGGATGTACGAAGGCCGCCCAGCGGTGGGCACTCTGCGTGATCAAGGTCACGCGAGATCCACCGCTGGGCGGCCTTGGGTATTCCCGCCCCTCAGGGCCGGGAGCGAAGCGGAATGAGGTTTCCGATAACGAACCTCAAAAGAAGCTCAAATTCCGTGCCTGGAAAGGGAGTTCAGGCCCTGACGGCCTGTCCGGGGCCGGATCCGGACAGGATCCGGGGTCGATTCCGGGGTCGGGTCCAGGCCGGATTCCGGCGGTCGGGTCCAGGCCGGATTCCGGCGGTCGGTTCCGGCGGTCAGTTCCGGCGGGCCCCGGCGACCAGCGTCCGCAGGAAGGGGACGTCGACCTCCTCCAGGGACTTCACGACGACCCGGCCCGCCGAGGGGGCGATCGGCGTGACCGACGGCACGGCGACCACCCGGCAGCCGGCGGCCTCGGCCGCCGCGACCCCGGTCGCGGTGTCCTCGACGACCGCGCAGCGCAGCGGGTCGGCGCCCACCCCGCGCGCGGCGGCCAGATACGGCTCCGGGTGCGGCTTCGTACGGGCCACCTCGTCGCCCGCCACGGTCAGCGTGAACCGCTCGGGGCCCAGGGAGGCGAGCACCCGGTCGATGATGCGGCGGTGCGAGGCGGAGACCAGTGCGGTGGGGATGTCGTGCCGGGCCAGTTCGTCGAGCAGCCGGTCGGCGCCCGGCATCAGCGGGACGCCCCGGTCGATGCGCCGCTCGAAGCGGTCGTTGAGCAGCACCGTCAGCTCGTCGAGGGTGATGTCCGCGCCGGTCGCCTCGATGAGATAGCCCGCGCTGCGGGTCATCGGGCCGCCGACGACGATGTCCCGCCATGCCTCGTCGAGCCGGTGGCCGAGGTCGGCGAAGACCTCCACCTCCGCGTCCCACCAGAAGCCCTCGGTGTCGACGAGGGTGCCGTCCATGTCGAGGAAGACCGCCTGCAGGGCGGAGCTGCCGTTGGCACGGATCAGGGACGCGGGGACCGTGCTGGTCATCCGGCACACCTCCATGAAGGGACGGAGAGGCCGGTCTCCCTCCCCGGTACGGGGGTGGGCGACCGGCCTGCACTGGACCGACCAGTGTACGTCGCCGGGCCACCGGACGCAGCGGATCGACGCCGGACCGGTGACGACCGGTTACCGCGCGTTGAAGTACTTCGCCTCGGGGTGATGGATGACGAGGGCGTCGGTGGACTGCTCGGGGTGGAGCTGGAACTCCTCCGAGAGATGCACGCCGATCCGCTCGGGCCGCAGCAGCTCCGCGATCTTCGCGCGGTCCTCCAGGTCCGGGCAGGCGCCGTAGCCCAGCGAGAAGCGGGCACCGCGGTACTTGAGGTCGAACATGCCCTCGACGTCCGCCGGGTCCTCGCCGGCGAAGCCCAGCTCGGCGCGGACGCGCGCGTGCCAGTACTCGGCGAGGGCCTCGGCGAGCTGGACGGACAGACCGTGCAGTTCGAGGTAGTCGCGGTAGGAGTCGGACGCGAAGAGTTTCGCCGTGGCCTCCCCGATCCGCGAGCCGACGGTGACCACCTGGAAGCCGACGACGTCGGTCTCGCCGGACTCCTCCGGGCGGAAGAAGTCGGCGAGGCAGAGCCGGCGGCCGCGGCGCTGGCGCGGGAAGGTGAAGCGGGTGCGCTCGTTGCCGTCCTCGTCGAGGACGATCAGGTCGTCGCCCTTGGAGACGCACGGGAAGTAGCCGTGGACGACGGCCGCTTCGAGCAGGTTCTCGGTGTGCAGCCGCTCCAGCCAGCCGCGCAGCCGGGGCCGGCCCTCGGTCTCGACCAGTTCCTCGTACGACGGTCCGTCGCCGGCCCGGTTCTGCTTGAGGCCCCACTGGCCCTTGAACAGGGCGCCCTCGTCCAGCCAGGACGCGTAGTCCTTGAGCGGGATGCCCTTGACGACGCGAGTGCCCCAGAACGGCGGGGTGGGCACCGGGTTGTCGGTGGCGACGTCCGAACGGCCGCCGGGCTCGGGCTCGTCGGCCCGCACCGCCGTGGCGACCTTCGGGACGCGGCGCTGCTTCAGCTCGGGGAGTACGGCTCCGGGGACGCCGCGCTTGACGGCGACGAGCGCGTCCATGAGACGCAGGCCCTCGAAGGCGTCGCGGGCGTAGCGGACCTCGCCCTGGTAGATCTCGTGGAGGTCCTGCTCGACGTACGCCCTGGTCAGCGCGGCGCCGCCGAGGATCACGGGGTACTTCGCGGCCAGCTCGCGCTGGTTGAGCTCCTCCAGGTTCTCCTTCATGATCACGGTGGACTTCACCAGGAGACCGGACATGCCGATGACGTCGGCCCGGTGCTCCTCGGCGGCGTCCAGGATCGCGGAGACGGGCTGCTTGATGCCCAGATTGACGACGTTGTAGCCGTTGTTGGACAGGATGATGTCGACGAGGTTCTTGCCGATGTCGTGGACGTCGCCGCGCACGGTGGCCAGCACGATCGTGCCCTTGCCGTCGGCGTCCGACTTCTCCATGTGCGGCTCCAGATGCGCCACCGCCGTCTTCATCACCTCGGCGGACTGGAGCACGAACGGCAGCTGCATCTGCCCGGATCCGAAGAGCTCGCCGACCGTCTTCATCCCGTCGAGCAGCGTCTCGTTGACGATGTCGAGCGCGGGCCGGGCGGTCAGGGCCTCGTCGAGGTCGGCCTCCAGACCGTTCTTCTCGCCGTCGATGATCCGCCGCTTCAGCCGCTCCTCCAGCGGCAGCGCCAGCAGCTCCTCCGCCTTGCCGGCCTTCAGCGACTTCGCCGTCGCGCCCTCGAACAGGGCCATCAGCTTCTGGAGCGGGTCGTAGGCCGGCTCGTCCCCCTGCTGGGGCCGCCGCCGGTCGTAGATCAGGTCGAGGGCGCAGGTCACCTGCTCCTCGTCGAAGCGGGCGATCGGCAGGATCTTCGAGGCGTGCACGATGGCCGAGTCCAGGCCCGCCTTGACGCACTCGTCCAGGAAGACGGAGTTGAGCAGGATGCGGGCGGCCGGGTTGAGGCCGAAGGAGATGTTGGACAGGCCGAGGGTGGTCTGGACGTCGGGGTGGCGGCGCTTGAGTTCCCGGATCGCCTCGATGGTGGCGATGCCGTCCTTCCGTGACTCTTCCTGACCGGTGCAGATGGTGAAGGTCAGGGTGTCGATGAGGATGTCCGACTCGAGGATGCCCCAGTTTCCGGTGAGGTCGTCGATCAGCCGCTCGGCGATGGCGACCTTGTGCTCGACGGTGCGGGCCTGGCCGTTCTCGTCGATGGTCAGCGCGATCAGCGCGGCGCCGTGCTGCCGGGCCAGCCGGGTCACCTTGGCGAAGCGGGACTCCGGGCCGTCCCCGTCCTCGTAGTTGACGGAGTTGATGACCGCCCGGCCGCCCAGCTTCTCCAGGCCGGCCTGGATGACGTCGACCTCGGTGGAGTCGAGCACGATCGGGAGGGTGGAGGCGGTCGCGAAGCGGCCCGCCAGCTCCTCCATGTCGGCGACGCCGTCGCGGCCCACGTAGTCGACACAGAGGTCGAGCATGTGCGCGCCCTCGCGGATCTGGTCGCGGGCCATCTCGACGCAGTCGTCCCAGCGGCCTTCCAGCATGGCCTCGCGGAACTTCTTCGACCCGTTGGCGTTGGTCCGCTCGCCGATCGCGAGGTACGAGGTGTCCTGCCGGAACGGGACGGTCTGGTAGAGGGACGCGGCTCCCGGCTCGGGGTGCGGCACGCGGACCGGCGGGACGACGCCCCGGACCCGCTCCACGACCTGGCGCAGGTGCTCCGGGGTCGTACCGCAGCAGCCGCCGATCAGGCTGAGGCCGTACTCGGTCACGAAGGTCTCGTGGGCGTCGGCGAGTTCCGCCGGGGAGAGCGGGTAGTGGGCGCCGTCCTTGGTCAGCACCGGCAGGCCGGCGTTCGGCATGCAGGAGAGCGCGATGCCGGAGTGCCGGGCGAGGTAGCGCAGGTGCTCGCTCATCTCGGCGGGGCCGGTGGCGCAGTTCATGCCGATCATGTCGATGCCGAGCGGCTCCAGGGCCGTCAGGGCCGCGCCGATCTCGGAACCGAGCAGCATGGTGCCGGTCGTCTCGACGGTGACCGAGGTGATCAGCGGGACGGTGTAGCCGGCGATCTCCATGGCGCGGTGGGCCGCGATGACGGCGGCCTTGGTCTGCAGGAGGTCCTGGGTGGTCTCGACGAGCAGGGCGTCGGCGCCGCCGGCGAGCAGGCCCTCGGCGTTTTGCTGATAGGCGTCGCGGATGGTGCCGTAGGCGACGTGGCCGAGGGTCGGCAGCTTGGTGCCGGGGCCCATGGAGCCGAGGACCCAGCGCTGCTGTCCGGTGCTCTCGGTGTACGCGTCGGCGGCCTCGCGGGCGATGCGGGCGCCGGCCTCGGACAGCTCCTGGACGCGGTGGGCGATGTCGTACTCGCCGAGCGCGGAGAAGTTGCAGTTGAAGGTGTTGGTGCCGACGCAGTCGGTGCCGACGGCGAGATAGGCGTCGTGGACCGAGCGGACGATGTCCGGGCGGGAGACGTTGAGGATCTCGTTGCAGCCTTCGAGCTGCTGGAAGTCCTCGAGGGAGGGGTCCTGGGCCTGGAGCATGGTGCCCATGGCGCCGTCGGAGACGACGACCCGGGAGGCGAGGGCCTCACGGAGGGCGTCGGCCCGCTGGGCGGCGGTCGCGGAGGCGGCGGAAGGGGTCGGCAACGAGGCCATGGAATGAGCTCCCTGGGATGCGACGGCTGTCGGCTTTGCGTGCTCGGCGGAGCGCGCACGGGCCCAGCGTAACCGTGCGGAGGCCGGGGTGGACACGGTGTTCCAGTCGGTGGACTGCATTCTGTGTGCGGGGGCTCCCGGTCCGACCCGCTTGTGTCCGACACTGTCGAATGTGACGCGAGGTCGGCATCGACCGATACTGTTCAGCATTACCGAACAAGAATGAGAAGAAGGGCCGAGCGATGGCGAAGAACATCCAGTCGCTTGAACGCGCGGCGGCCATGCTGCGACTGCTCGCCGGCGGCGAGCGCCGGCTCGGCCTGTCCGACATCTCCTCCTCCCTGGGGCTGGCCAAGGGCACGGCCCACGGGATCCTGCGCACCCTGCAGGCCGAGGGCTTCGTGGAACAGGACCCCGCCTCGGGCCGCTACCAGCTGGGCGCGGAGCTGCTGCGGCTCGGCAACAGCTATCTGGACGTGCACGAACTGCGCGCGCGGGCCCTGGTGTGGACGGACGACCTGGCCCGCTCCAGCGGCGAGAGCGTGCACCTCGGGGTGCTGCACCAGGGGGGTGTGCTGATCGTGCACCACGTCTTCCGGCCCGACGACAGCCGGCAGGTCCTGGAGGTGGGGGCCATGCAGCCGCTGCACTCCACCGCGCTCGGCAAGGTCCTGTCGGCCTACGACCCGATGGCGCACAGCGAGGCGGTGGAGGGCGTACGGGACTCCTTCACGCCCCGTACGGTCACGGGTCTCGCGGAGTTCGAGACGCTGCTCGACACGACCCGGGCGCGCGGCTGGGCCGCGGACGTGGAGGAGACCTGGGAGGGCGTGGCCGCGGTGGCGGCGCCGATCCACGACCGGCGGCGGATGCCGGTGGGGGCGGTGGCCATCACGGGCGCGGTGGAGCGGGTCTGCGCCGGAGGCGAGGCCGGCGGCGAGCTGCGTTCGGAGCTCGTGGCGGCGGTACGGGACTGCGCCCGGGCGGTCTCGCGGGACCTGGGGGCCGGCCGCTTCTGACGACCGGGGCCGACCGCTTCCGATGGCCGGGGCCCGCCGCTTCCGACGGCTCAGGGCCGGCCGATTCCGCCGTCCGCGGGCCGGGCTCCGGGTCCGCGTACCGGACGTTCCGGACGCATCGCTTCCGGCCACCCGCCCCTCCCCCTTCGAACACGACCGAACCCGCCGGTAACGATCCCGTCATCGGCGGGTTTTTGGTGTTCACGCCCCTTGACGGGCTGTTAACCGTGGCGCAAAACTTCCGTGCATCGGTCGGCATTGTCGAACAGGTAACGGCAATACACGTTAGGGTGTGACAGTGCCAAGGGCCGGCACCGCCCTCATACGAGGGCACGGACCACCGGAGGACCCGTGGTTCGCCTTCCCCTGGACGAAGGACAAAGGAGTCGCGGGTGTCCAGCTCCGACATCTTCATCGGCGAGACCCTCGGTACCGCCGTGCTCATCCTGCTCGGCGGTGGCGTGTGCGCCGCCGTCACGCTCAAGAAGTCCAAGGCCCGGGACGCGGGCTGGCTCGCGATCGCTTTCGGGTGGGGCTTCGCCGTCATGACGGCCGTCTACATGACCGCTTCCCTTTCCGGTGCCCATCTGAACCCCGCCGTCACCGTCGCGATAGCCGTCAAGGACGGCGAATGGGGCAAGGTGCCGGTCTATCTCGCCGGTCAGCTGCTCGGCGCCATGATCGGCGCGGCGCTCGTGTGGGTGGCGTACTACGGCCAGTTCCAGGCCCACCTCACCGACGAGGAGATCGTCTCGGTCCCGCGCGAGGAGGGCATGGTCGACCAGCAGGCCGCCCCGGACGCCGGTCCGGTGCTCGGCGTCTTCTCGACCGGCCCGGAGATCCGCGTCGTCTGGCAGAACCTCGCCACCGAGATCATCGGCACGGTCGTCCTGGTCCTCGCCGTGCTCACCCAGGGTCTCAACGACGACGGCAAGGGTCTCGGTCCGCTCGGCGCGCTCATCACCGCGTTCGTCGTGGTCTCCATCGGCCTCTCGCTCGGCGGCCCCACCGGTTACGCCATCAACCCGGCCCGCGACCTGGGCCCGCGCATCGTGCACGCGCTCCTCCCGCTGCCCAACAAGGGGGGCTCCGACTGGGGCTACGCCTGGGTCCCGGTCGTCGGTCCGCTCGTCGGCGCCGTGATCGGCGGAGGCATCTACAACATCGTGTTCGCCTGAGCCGTCCTTCTTCCAGACTTCCCTTGGAGTACACCGTGACCGACGCCCCCACCTCCGCCACCGCCACCCACGGCGCGGGTCCGTTCATCGCCGCGATCGACCAGGGCACCACTTCCTCGCGCTGCATCGTCTTCGACAAGGACGGCCGGATCGTCTCCGTCGACCAGAAGGAGCACGAGCAGATCTTCCCGAAGCCGGGCTGGGTCGAGCACGACGCCGTCGAGATCTGGACCAACGTCCAGGAGGTCGTCGCCGCCGCCATCGCGAAGGCCGGCATCACCGCGGCCGACGTCAAGGCCATCGGCATCACCAACCAGCGCGAGACGACGCTGATGTGGGACCGGACGACCGGCGAGCCGGTCCACAACGCGCTGGTGTGGCAGGACACCCGTACCGACGCCCTGTGCAAGGAACTCGGCCGCAACGTCGGGCAGGACCGTTTCCGCCGCGAGACCGGTCTGCCGCTCGCCTCCTACTTCTCCGGCCCCAAGGTCCGCTGGCTGCTCGACAACGTCGAGGGCCTGCGGACGCGCGCCGAGCGCGGCGACATCCTCTTCGGCACCATGGACTCCTGGGTCATCTGGAACCTGACCGGCGGCACCGAGGGCGGCGTCCACGTCACCGACGTCACCAACGCCTCCCGCACCATGCTGATGAACCTGCACGAGATGGCGTGGGACGAGCGCATCCTCGCGTCGATGGACATCCCGGCCACCGTGCTGCCCGAGATCCGCTCCTCCGCCGAGGTGTACGGCGCGGTCAAGGGCGGCGTCCTCGACGGCGTCCCGGTGGCGTCGGCGCTCGGCGACCAGCAGGCCGCACTGTTCGGCCAGACCTGCTTCGCCGAGGGCGAGGCCAAGTCCACGTACGGCACCGGCACGTTCATGCTGATGAACACCGGCGACAAGATCATCAACTCCTACAGCGGCCTGCTGACCACCGTCGGCTACCGGATCGGCGACCAGAAGCCGGTCTACGCCCTGGAGGGCTCGATCGCCGTCACCGGCTCGCTCGTCCAGTGGATGCGCGACCAGATGGGCCTCATCAAGTCCGCCGCCGAGATCGAGACCCTGGCCTCCTCCGTCGAGGACAACGGCGGCGCCTACTTCGTGCCCGCCTTCTCCGGTCTGTTCGCCCCGTACTGGCGCTCCGACGCCCGCGGTGTGATCGCCGGTCTCACCCGGTACGTCACCAAGGCGCACATCGCCCGCGCCGTCCTGGAGGCCACCGCCTGGCAGACCCGCGAGATCACCGACGCCATGACCAAGGACTCCGGCGTCGAGCTGGCCGCCCTCAAGGTCGACGGCGGCATGACCTCCAACAACCTGCTGATGCAGACCCTCTCCGACTTCCTGGACGCACCCGTCGTGCGCCCGATGGTCGCCGAGACCACCTGCCTCGGCGCCGCCTACGCCGCCGGTCTCGCCGTCGGCTTCTGGCCGGACACCGACGCGCTGCGCGCCAACTGGCGCCGGGCCGCCGAGTGGACCCCTCGCATGGACGCCGACAAGCGCGAGCGCGAGTACAAGAGCTGGCTCAAGGCCGTAGAGCGCTCCATGGGCTGGCTCGAAGAAGAAGAGAAGTGACGAGGAGTAATTCGCGATGACCACCCCGCAGAGCCTCCCCTCCCTGGGGACGCACCCGGCCGCCGGTTCGCTCCCGACCCGCGCCGAGACCCGTGATCAGCTGTCCAGGGCGACCTACGACCTCCTGGTGATCGGCGGCGGCATCCTGGGCATCTCCACCGCCTGGCACGCCGCGCAGTCCGGGCTGCGGGTGGCCCTCGTGGACGCCGGCGACTTCGCCGGCGCCACCTCCTCGGCCTCCTCCAAGCTGCTCCACGGCGGCCTGCGCTACCTCCAGACCGGCGCGGTCAAGCTGGTCGCCGAGAACCACTTCGAACGGCGCGCGGTCTCCCGCCAGGTGGCCCCCCACCTGTCCAACCCGCTCACCTTCTACCTGCCGGTCTACAAGGGCGGCCCGCACGGCGCCGCCAAACTCGGCGCCGGCGTCCTCGCCTACAGCGCCCTGTCCGCCTTCGGTGACGGCGTCGGCCATCTGCTGAGCCCCGCCAAGGCCGCCCAGGACGTGCCGGAGCTGCGCACCGACGGCCTCAAGGCCGTCGCCGTCTACGGCGACGACCAGATGAACGACGCCCGCATGGCGCTGATGACGGTCCGCGCCGCGGTCGACGCCGGCGCGGTCGTCCTCAACCACGCCGAGGTCGGCGGGCTGCGCTTCACCCGGGGCCGGGTCACCGGCGCCGAGCTCAGGGACCGGCTGACGGGCGAGGAGTTCGGCGTCGACGCCCGGCTGGTGCTCAACGCCACCGGTCCCTGGGTCGACCACGTCCGCCGGCTGGAGGACCCCAACGCGGCCCCCTCCATCCGGCTGTCCAAGGGCGCCCACCTGGTCCTCAAGCGCACCTCCCCCTGGAAGGCGGCCCTCGCCACCCCGATCGACAAGTACCGGATCACCTTCGCCCTCCCCTGGGAGGACATGCTGCTGCTCGGCACCACCGACGAGGAGTACGAGGGCGAGCCGGGCGAGGTCGCCGTCAACGACAAGGACATCGCCCAGATCCTGGACGAGGCCGCCTTCTCCATCCGCGACCAGCAGCTCGACCGCTCCCTGATCACCTACTCCTTCGCGGGCCTGCGGGTGCTGCCGGGCGGCCCCGGCGACACCTCGAAGGCGAAGCGGGAGACGGTCGTCACCGAGGGCCGCGGCGGCATGCTGTCGGTGGCCGGCGGCAAGTGGACCACCTTCCGGCACATCGGCCGCACCATCATGAAGAAGCTGGAGGCGCTGCCGGGACACCCGCTCGGCGACTCCTTCGAGCCGGTGTCCGCGCTGCCGAAGCGGCTGCCGCTGCCCGGTATCGCCAACCCGAACGCGGTCGCCCACCGGCTCCTCGTCGACGGCCCGGCGCCCGGCCCGCGGATGGCCGCCGACACCGCCAGGCACCTGGCCACCCACTACGGCTCGCTCTCCTTCGACATCGCCCGCATGGCGAACGAGGACCCCGCGCTCGCCGAGCGCATCCACCCGGACGCGCCGGAGATCTGGGCCCAGGTCGCCTACGCGCGCGACCACGAGTGGGCCGAGACCGCGGACGACGTGCTGCGCCGCCGCACCACCCTGACCATCCGCGGCCTGGCCACGGACGAGATACGGGACAAGGTGGAGGACATGCTGCGCGGCTGATCCGGTACGGGCCGCCGCGCGGGAGCCGGTACGGGATCCGGTACGGGATCCGGTACGGGATCCGGTACGGGATCCCGTGCGGGTGAGCGCCCGGACTGTTGTGGGGGTCCCGCGAGGGCCATGGGTAAGGGGCGGTCTCCAGAGAGACCGCCCCTTACCCATGCCCGGAATCCGCCCGGAAACGGCCGGCCGTCATCGTGCCGTGTGCCGACCGGAGTTCCTGGGTAGTCGATCACAGCCGAGAGTGCCCCGGGCGCCGTCCGAGGGCTGCGGGCGGGCCGCCGGATGGGCATAAGGTTGGTCCGTACGAGACAACATCGACGAAGGAGGCGCTGGGTGATCGAGCTCGAGGGGGTTCCCGAGCTGATCGACCCGGTCATGGTGGCCGCGTTCGAGGGGTGGAACGACGCCGGTGACGCCGCCTCCGCCGCGGTCGCCCATCTCGACCGGGAGTGGAAGGGCGAGGTGTTCGCGGCGCTCGACGCCGAGGACTACTACGACTTCCAGGTCAACCGGCCCACGGTGTGGCTGGACAACGGGGTACGGAAGATCACCTGGCCGACGACCCGGCTGTCCGTGGTCCGGGTCGGCGGCGAGAAGCCCCGCGACCTGGTGCTGGTGCGCGGGATCGAGCCGTCGATGCGCTGGCGCTCGTTCTGCAACGAACTGCTCGGCTTCGCGCACGAGCTGGGCGTGGAGATGGTGGTGATCCTGGGCGCGCTGCTCGGCGACACCCCGCACACCCGTCCGGTACCGGTCAGCGGGGTCACTTCCGACCCCGATCTGGCCCGCACGATGGACCTGGAGGAGACCCGTTACGAGGGTCCGACCGGCATCGTGGGCATCCTCCAGGAGGCGTGCACCCATGCCGGGGTCCCGGCGGTGAGCCTGTGGGCGGCGGTGCCGCACTACGTGTCGCAGCCGCCGAACCCGAAGGCGACCCTGGCACTGCTCAACCGGCTGGAGGACCTCGTCGGTCTGCACATCCCGCTGGGCGAGCTGCCCGAGGACGCGCGGGCGTGGCAACTGGGCGTGGACCAGCTGGCCGCCGAGGACAGCGAGGTCGCCGAGTACGTGCAGACGCTGGAGGAGGCACGGGACACGGCCGAGCTGCCGGAGGCGTCCGGCGAGGCCATCGCCCGCGAGTTCGAGCGCTATCTGCGGCGCCGTGAGCCCGGCCCGGGCGCCGGCCCGGGTGTGGCGACGGAGGGCACCGACCCCTCGTATCTGCGGGATGCTCCCAGCGACCGGACCCGTCCGCCGAAGCCGGCACAGCCGGGGCCGGAGGCGGTGCCGGGCACGGAGGCCGAGGTGGAGGTGTCGGAGTCCGGCGAGGCCGGATCCGGAGCGGAGCAGCCGGACGCGGACGCGGGCGCCGAGACGGACGCGCGGGACGGCGAGGACGGCAAGGCCGCCGAGAGCGATAAGCCCGACAAGACTGACAAGGCCGGCAAGGCCGAAAAGAACGCGGAAGCCTCGGACTCCGGCAAGGGCTCCGGCTCCGGTACGGACGCGGACTCGGAGCCGCCGGTTCCGGGTGAGGGCGACCGGCCCGAGGGGCCCGAGGGCTCCCAGGACACCGAGAAGTAGACCTACGGCGAGAAGCAGACGTACGGGAGGGGTGGCGCGGCCGCCCCTCCCGTCTCGTTTTCCCGGCACCGGGCGCGTCCGGGCATATGCCAGGCGGAGTGCGGCGGCAGGAATGTCGTCGGAACACAGCGGCGGGCCGCACCCGGGCATATGCCCCATGGGTGCGGCCCGCCGTCAATACGGGTACGGACGCCCGCTTACAGGGCGACGCCGAGCAGCGCGTCGACGGCGCGCGAGACCACACCGGGGGCGGACTCGTCGGTGCCGCCGTCGGCGGTCTGGAGCGCGGCCCAGCGGTCGACCGCGGCGAGCGCGGCCGGGGCGTCCAGGTCGTCGGCGAGCGCGTCGCGCATCTCCTCGACGAGCGCGTCGGCGGACGGGCCGTCGGGGCGCGAGACGGCGGCGCGCCAGCGGCCCAGCCGCTCCACGGCGTCCTGGAGGACCTGGTCGGTCCACTCCCAGTCGGCCCGGTAGTGGTGGGAGAGCAGGGCGAGCCGGATCGCGGCCGGGTCGACGCCGTCCTGGCGCAGCCGGGAGACGAAGACCAGGTTGCCCTTGGACTTCGACATCTTCTCGCCGTCCAGGGCGACCATGCCGGCGTGTACGTACGCCTTGGCCATGGGGAACTCGCCGGTGAGCGCCTGGGCGTGCGAGGCGCCCATCTCGTGGTGCGGGAAGATCAGGTCGGACCCGCCGCCCTGGATGTCGAAGCCCATGCCGAGGTGGTCGAGGGCGATGGCGACGCACTCGATGTGCCAGCCGGGGCGGCCCGCGCCGAGGCTGCCGCCGTCCCAGCTGGGCTCGCCCTCGCGGGCGGCCATCCACAGCATCGGGTCGAGCGGGTTCTTCTTGCCCGGACGGTCCGGGTCGCCGCCGCGCTCGGCGGAGAGGTGGCGCATGAGCGCGGTGTCGTAGTGCGAGACCTCGCCGAAGTGCGGGTCGGCCTCGACGGAGAAGTAGATGTCGCCGTCGAGCTCGTAGGCGGCACCGGAGTCCCGCAGCCGCTCGACCAGCGGGATGATGGCCGGAATGGCCTCGACCGCGCCGATGTAGTTCTTCGGCGGCAGCATGCGCAGGGCGGTCATGTCCTCGCGGAACAGGGCGGTCTCGCGCTCGGCGAGGCCGACCCAGTCGACCCCGTCGCGGATCGCGCGCTCCAGGAGGGGGTCGTCCACGTCGGTGACGTTCTGGACGTAGTGGACCTGCCGCTTGGTGTCGAGCCACACGCGCTGCACGAGGTCGAACGCGTTGTAGGTCGCCGCGTGACCCATGTGGGTCGCGTCGTACGGCGTGATGCCGCAGACGTACAGGCGGGCGACGGGACCGGGGGCGAGGGTCACTCGTCCACCGGTCGCGGTGTCGTGAATCCGGAGGTCGCGGCCCTTGCCGGGCAGGGCGGGGACCTCAGAAGCGGGCCAGGCATGCATGTCCTGAGCGTAACCGGACGGCAGTTCCGGATACGAACCGCACCCTGGATCTCGGCCGATTAGGCGGTCTTGTGGACTCGGCGTGTACATGCATAGCCCGAAGGAGCCTTTCCAGGGGCCCCTTGGCGCACGGGCGATTGGCCGAAAAGCTTCGGGGGACTATGGCAAGTTCGACAGGCCCCGCCGGCCCCGCCGGCCCGGGAGGGGGGGGTGATCAGACCGGCGGCCAGGGGATGGCCGGCCACTGCCCGGTCGGTACGGGGTGCCGGCCGGCCTCCAGCAGGACGGCGACCCGTCGGCGCAGTGCGGTCACCTCCGCCCCGGTCAGCAGTGCGGCCAGCCGATCGGCCAGCGGAGTGCCGGGGGCCAGCCGCTCGCCGAGTGTCCGCAGCGCGGCGGTGGCCTCGTCGGTCAGCTCCTCCCCCGCCCAGCCCCACAGCAGGGTGCGCAGCTTGTCGTCGACGTGGAAGGAGACCCCGTGGTCGATCCCGTAGAGCCGGCCGTCGGCAGTGGGCAGCAGATGCCCGCCCTTGCGGTCGGAGTTGTTGATCACGGCGTCCAGGACGGCGAGCCGGCGCAGCTGCGGGGCGTCGGCGTGCACGAGGAGCGCTGTGCGGTCCTCGTCGACCTGGGCGGGGCCGACGGCCTTCCAGCCCTCCCCCGCCTCCTCGTCGTCGACGAGGGCGAGGAGCGTCGCCGACGGGTCGGGCTCGACCCACAGCTGCACCATGCCCTCGCCGTACGGGCCCTCGCGCAGCACGGTCGGCGGGACCAGGCCCCAGCCCATCGCCTCGGACAGTTCGTAGGCGGCGACCTCGCGCCGGGCGAGCGTGCCGTCGGGGAAGTCCCACAGCGGGCGCTCGCCCGCGACCGGCTTGTAGACGCAGTCGGCTTCCTCGCCCGCGTAGGCGACGGAGCAGTACAGCACCGCGTTGGACGCCTCGCGGATCCGGCCGCGGACGGTCAGTTCGCCCCGGGCGAGCAGGTCGATGACGCCGTCGGGCCCGCCGGGCCGGGGCCGGCGGGACGGGTCGGCCGCGAGACGGTCCTGGTCGCCGCTCATGCGCCTCGGCGGTATCCGTTCTGGCGCGGGCAGACATGGCCCTCGGGGTCGAGCGGCAGGCTGCACAGCGGGCACGGCGGGCGGCCCGCGTTGACCACGTCGAGGGCGCGCTTGGCGAAGGCCCGGGCCTGGGCGCCGGTGAGCCGGACGCGCAGCATCGGCGGGCCGTTCTCCTCGTCCTGGAGCAGCCGTTCCTCGGCCTCGGCGAGCTCCTCCTCGGAGTCGGCGTCGAGTTCGACGAGCGCCTGCGCCTCGACGATCATGCGTTCTTCCCCGCCGTCCCAGGCGAGGGCCATGGTGCCGACCCGGAACTCCTCCTCGACGGGGGTGTCGAGGGGGGCGGCGTCGGCGTTCTCGGCGAGCGCGACGGCGGGGACGGGGGCATTGCCGCCGGTGCGGCGGACGACCTCGTCCAGCAGTTCGTCGATCCGTTCGGCGAGCGCCGCGACCTGGCTCTTCTCCAGGGCGACGCTGGTGACCCGGCCGGGCCCGGACGCCTGCAGGAAGAACGTACGGCGGCCAGGCAGCCCGACCGTACCGGCCACGAAACGCTCCGGTGGGTCGTAGAGGAACACCTGACGGGACACGTCCCGACTCCCTTGGGTCTTGGTGGGCAGCTGTCCCGGTGGGGTCGGGCACAGCTGTGCTACAGCGGCGCGTCCACCCTACTGCGCGTAGGGATCACGGTGCGCCCGCACCACCTCCCACCTCGGCCGCCCCGTCGCCGGCCGGGGTCTCGCGAGGGGCGAGGGAGGCGAGATCGCCGGTGTCGCCGAGCCGGATCAGGAAGGGGCGCAGCCGGGTGTAGCGGATCGCGGTGACCGAGCAGGGGTCGGCCTGGATCCGCTGGAAGAGGTCGAGGTGCAGGCCGAGGGCGTCGGCGACGAGTGCCTTCACGATGTCGCCGTGGGTGCACATCGCGTAGACGGCGTCCTCGCCGTGCCCGGCCTCGATCCGGGCGTTCCAGTCGTGGACGGCGTCCACGGCACGGGCCTGCATGGCGCGCATGGACTCGCCGCCGGGGAAGGAGGCGGCGGAGGGATGCGCCTGGACGACGTTCATCAGCGGTTCGTCCATCAGCTCGGCGAGCTTGCGGCCGGACCAGTCGCCGTAGTCGCACTCGTTGATCCGCTCCTCGATGTGGAGCGGCAGCCCGGGGCGGGCGTCGAGCAGGGGCCGTACGGTCTCGCGGCAGCGCTGGAGCGGGCTGGAGACGACGGCGGCCAGCGGGATGCCGGCGAGCCGTCCGGGCAGCGCGGCGGCCTGGGCGGTGCCGCGTTCGTCGAGCGCGACACCGGGCGTGCGACCCGCGAGCACTCCGGAGGTGTTGGCGGTGGAGCGTCCGTGCCGGACGAGGATCAGCGTGGCCATGGCGGCCAGCCTACGCGCGCGGGGCGGCGGGGCCCGGGGGTTCGGCGGACGCGGGCGGGCGAGCCCCGGGAGAGGAACCGGGAAGGTCCGGGGGCGGGTCCGGAGGAGGCGGGAGCCGGGCCGGAAGCGAGCCGGAAGCGGGCCGGAACAGGTGCGGGAAGGGGCCGGACGGGGGAGAATACGGCCCGTGATCGTGGACTCAGCTATCTACCGGGACGGACGCAGGACGTCCGGCCCCGACGACCTCTCGGACGCGCTCGCCGAGGCGCGGGCGACCGGCCACGCGTTCTTGTGGGTCGGTCTGCACGAGCCGTCGGAAGCCGAGTTCGCCCATGTCTCGGAGGAGTTCGCGCTGCACCCGCTGGCGGTGGAGGACGCGCTGAAGGCCCATCAGCGGCCCAAGCTGGAGGTCTACGACGACTCGCTGTTCATGGTGCTCAAGCCGGTGGTGTACGACGCGGCCAGCGACCGGGTGTCGTCGGGCGAGGTGATGGTCTTCATCGGCGACTCGTTCGTGGTGACCGTGCGGCACGGGGAGGGAGCGCCGCTGGCGGCGGTGCGGCAGCGGCTGGAGGACGAGCCCGAGGTGCTGCGGCACGGCCCGGCCTCGGTGCTCTACGCGATCGGCGACGCGGTGGTGGACCACTACATCGACGTGGCCGGGGAGCTCCAGATCGACCTGGAGGAGCTGGAGGCGGACGTCTTCGCGCCGGCGGGCGGGAGTTCGGGGCGCACGGCGGAGCGGATCTACACGGCCAAGCGGCAGGTCCTGGAGTTCCGGCGGGCGAGCGGTCCGCTGGCGGGGCCGGTGGGCCGGCTCGCGACGGGCGCGCTGCCCTTCGTGCACGATCACTCGATGCCGTTCTTCCGGGACGTACAGGACCATCTGCTGCGGGCGAACGAGCAGGTGGAGGGGTTGGACCGGCTGCTGTCGGACATGCTCTCGGCGCATCTGGCGCAGATGGGCGTGCGGCAGAACGACGACATGCGCAAGATCTCGGCGTGGGCGGCGATGGCCGCCGTTCCCACGATGGTCGCGGGGATCTACGGAATGAACTTCCGGCATATGCCGGAGCTGGACTGGGTCTGGTCGTACCCGGCCGTGATCGCCCTGATGGCAGGGGTCGTCACCGTCCTCTACCGGCAGTTCAAGCGGCGCGGCTGGATGTGACGGGACGGCCGGTCCCGCGCGGCCGGTCCCACGGCCTGTCCTGCGGCTCGTCCGGCCCCGGCAGGTTCAGAAGGCGCCGGCCGGGACCGGTGGGCCGCCGAGGGCGTCACGGCGTTCGGGCATCCTGAGGTCGACCATCCGGTGCCAGCCGGCGGCCCGTTCGTACGCGTACAGGGCGTGGATGCCGGCGGCGAGCGCGCCGGCCTTCGCCCTCGGCCACCGCAGGATGCGGCCCATGTGGCCCATCACCGAGAGGCTCACGTCCCGGTAGATCGCGATCTCGGCCAGCGCGCACGCGCGCAGGGTGCGCTGGATGAGCCGGCCGTGGCCCTGGTGGTTGAGCCGGAGCAGTTCCTCGTGGCAGTAGGCGAGGTGGTTCTCCTCGTCGTGGCAGATCATCCTGATCGCCTTGCCGAGTTCGGGGTGGTCCCCGAAGTGTGTGACGAGCATGTCCATCTGGGAGGCGGCGCGTTCCTCGGTGATCCGGCTGTGCGCGAGATAGACGACGATGTCCCGCTCGGTCAGCGGCTCGTCGCGGCGCAGGGTCGTGTGGGCGAGCCCGATGCCGCGCCGTTCCAGAAGCATCGTGTAGTCGGTGTCGGCGGGCACCGGGACGGGGTCGAGGCCCCGCTTCTTCAGCAGGGCGTTGAAGATCCTGCCGTGCTTGTCCTCGTCGGCGCCGTGCCGCGCGATCTTGGGGGCCAGGTCCCGCATGCCGGGGGCGACGAGGGCCGCGATGCGGCCGTTCTCCCAGCCGCCCTGCGCCTCGCCGCTGGCGGCAATGGAGCAGAAGAGCTGGAACGTCTCGTCGTCGTCGATGATTTCCTGGAACAGGCTCTTGGCCGTGAGCATGGCTGCCACCTCCCGTGCGGTACGAGTCAAGTGCGCCACGCCGGGGCGGGCAACAGGAGGGCACGGCGACTGGGCCGAACGAAGGACGCGCCGGGGCGGGCCGTGGGCGGACCGGATACGGCCACCGCGGTCGGCCGGGGAACGGCCCGGGGCGTAACCCGCGGGCGCGCTCGCGCGTTGTGCCCCGTAACGGCCGTGGCGGGGCACCCCGAGCCCTCACCACGGCCGTGAGACCCGTCCGGGTCCCGTCCGGGTCCTGTCCGGATCCGGTCGGTCAGGCCGCTCCGGACCGCTCCAGCGCCTCCACACCGGCCCGCAGGGCGGCGATCCGTTCGTCGAGCGTGAAGCCCGCGGGGGCCAGGGTCAGGGTCGTCACACCGGCGGCCGCGTACTCCCGCATACGGTCGGCGATCCGGTCGACGGAACCGAGGAGGGTGGTCCGGTCGATCAGCTGGTGCGGTACGGCCGCTGCGGCGCCGTCCTTGTCGCCGGACAGGTACTTGTCCTGGATCTCGGCGGCCGCCTTCTCGTAGCCCATGCGCTGGGCGAGCCGGTTGTAGAAGTTCTGCTTCCGGCTGCCCATGCCGCCGACGTAGAGGGCGGTGTACGGGCGGAAGATGTCGGCGAGCGCCTCGACGTCGTCGCCGAGCGCGAGCGGGAGGGTGGGATGGACGTCGAAGCCCTCCATCGTGAGCCCCGCCTTCTCGCGTCCCGCGCGCAGCGGGCCGAGCGCGGTCTCCTCCAGGTGTTCGGCGGCGGGGAAGATCAGCAGGGCGCCGTCGGCGATCTCGCCCGTCTGCTCCAGGTTCTTCGGCCCGATGGCGGCGATGTAGAGCGGGATGCGCGGGCGGGTCGGGTGGACCGTGAGCTTGAGCGGCTTGCCCGGACCGTCCGGCAGTGGCAGGGTCCAGTGCTCGCCCTGGTGGGTCAGGCGTTCGCGGGTCATGGCCTTGCGGACGATCTCGACGTACTCGCGGGTGCGGGCGAGCGGCTTGTCGAACCTGACGCCGTACCAGCCCTCGGAGACCTGCGGCCCGGAGACGCCGAGCCCGAGCCGGAACCGGCCGCCGGACAGGGAGTCGAGCGTCGCGGCGGTCATCGCCGTCATCGCGGGCTGGCGGGCCGGGATCTGCATGATGGCCGAGCCGATGTCGATCCGCTCGGTGCGGGCGGCGACGAAGGAGAGCACGGTGGGGGCGTCGGAGCCGTACGCCTCCGCGGCCCAGCAGACGTCGTAGCCGAGGCGGTCCGCCTCCTGGGCGACGGCGAGATTGTCGCCGTCCATGCCCGCGCCCCAATAACCGAGGTTGATGCCGAGCCGCATGCCACGTACCCCTTACCCGTCGGTAACGTCGTTGTGGGCGGGACTCTAGCGCGCGGTCACGGCCTCCGACAGGAGCCCTGGCGGACCGGTACCTGTGGACAAGTTGTCCACAGGCTCTCTCGGTGTCGCGTCATGGCCAGTAATCTCGCCGCCATGGAGCAGAGGCATCTCGGACGTACCGGCCTGCGTGTGTCCCGGCTCGGGCTCGGCACCCTCACCTGGGGCCGGGACACCGACGAGCACGACGCGGCCGAGCAGATGAAGGCGTTCTGGGACGCGGGCGGCACCCTCGTGGACACCGCCGACGTGTACGGGGGCGGCGAGGCGGAGTACCTGCTCGGGAAGTTCCTGGACACCCTGGTGCCCCGGCACGAGCTGGTGATCTCGACCAAGGCGGGCAGCATCCCCGACCCGGACCGGCGGACGAACGGCTCGCGCGGGCATCTGCTCGCCTCGCTGGACGACTCGCTGGCCCGGCTCGGCACCGATCACGTGGACCTGTGGCAGCTGCACTCCTTCGACCCGTACACGCCCCTGGAGGAGTCGCTGCAGGCCCTCGACATCGCCGTGCACAGCGGGCGGGCCCGCTATGTCGGCGTGTCCGGATTCTGCGGCTGGCAGCTCGCCAAGGCCGGCACCTGGCAACTGGCCGGTGAGCGGACCCGGCTGGCGGGTACGCAGATGGAGTACTCGCTGCTCCAGCGCGGCATCGAGCGCGAGGTGCTGCCGGCGGCGCTGGACCTGGGCATCGGGCTGCTGCCCTCCTCGCCGCTGGGGCGCGGGGTGCTCACCGGCAAGTACCGCGACGGCACCCCGGCCGGGTCGCGCGGCGGTTCGGAGGCGCTGGCCCCGTTCGTGGAGCCGTACCTGGACGAGACCGCGAGCCGCATCGTGGGCGCCGTGACGACGGCCGCCGACGGCCTCGCGACCACCCCGCTCCAGGTCGCGCTGGCCTGGGTCCGCGACCGGCCCGGGGTGACCGCGCCGATCGTCGGCGCGCGCAACGCGCGGCAGCTGGCCGCGGCGCTGTCAGTGGAGGCCCTTAGTCTTCCTGACGAGATCTGCCAGGCGCTCGACGATGTGTCGGCGCCCGTGCACCGTTATCCGGATCACGACTGGAGCACCTTGTGACCGACCCCTCCGCGGCCACCCCGCCGCCCGACCCCGCAGAGGTCCCCGCCGACGGCACGGAACCGGACACCACCGGGGACACCGTCCCCGAGGGCGAACCGGGACCCGGTACGAGCGGAGCGGACGAGGCGGAGCCGGAGACCGAGGCGGAGCCGGAGGCCGGGGCAGGCCCGGATGACGCGAACAGCGCCGACAGCACCGACGAAGCGGACGACGTGGAGGCCCCGGCCGGAAACGAGGACGGGGGCGACGGAGCCGAGGACGAACCCAACGACGCCCCGGAGTCCGGCGACGAGTCCGCGGGCGACCGCCCCGAGGGCGAGTCCGCCGCCGAGGGCGAAGCCGCGGCCGGGCTGAACGAGGCGCAGGCGGAGCTGGCCGCGCAGCGGGAGCTGCGGGCCAGGATCGAGCAGCGCAAGGCCGAACGCGGGCCCGTCGAGGCCGGCGCGAAGCTCAGCGGGACGGCGGCGGACCTGCTGGCGGCGGTCCGGGCCGTGGAGAGCGGCGCGCGACCGGTCGCGGTCCCGCGTGCCGAGGAACCCGCCGCCGAGCGGCCCGCGCAGGCACCGGCCCCGGCCGCCGCGCCGGAGCGGACGGTACGCCCGCCCGCGCCCCGGGCCCCGGCGGTGACCGAGGAGACGGCGACGGCCGTCCGCCAGGTCCTCGCGCGCGGGGGCGCCCCGGAGAACCTGGCGCCGCAGGTGGCGGCCGTGCTCGGCGAGGGTGCCGGCCGCGCCCTGGCCGGTGACCCGTGGCAGCTGCTGGCCGTGCCCGGAGTACGCCCCGAGCAGGCCGACGGGTTCGCCCGCGCGCTGCTGGGCGCGGAATGCGGCCCCGGTGACCCGCGCCGCGCGGTGGCGCTCACCGCGTGGCTCCTGGAGCAGGCGGCCCAGCAGGGGCACACGGCCCTGGAGATCGGCGCCGTACGGGAGGGGCTCGCCCGGCTCTCGGTGCCCGAGCCCGAGAAGGCGGTCGACCTGGCCGTCTCCGAGGCGGCGGTCCTGGTCTTCCAGGAGGAGGACGAGCAGGACCAGGTAGGGGAAGACGGCCCGGAGGACGGCGCCGACCCGACCGGGCAGCCCGGCGAGGGCCAGGGGCAGCCGTCCCGGCCCGAGGCGCCGGTGCTGCTGGGCCTCGAACGGTTCGCGCTCGCCGAGGAGAGCCTGGCCGACGGTCTCGCACGCCTGGTCCGTACGGTCCAGGCGGCCCCGTGGGACGGCTCCGAGCTGGCCCGTGCCGCCGGCGCGCACGGGCTGGTGCTGCACACCGGCGGCGAGGCCGCCCGCGCCGAACCCGCCGCGCTGGCCGCCGAGGCCCGTACGCGGGGCCTGCGGGTCGTCCTCGCGGCCCACACCGCGCGCGACGGCGCCGTACCGGTGGCCGCGCTGCTGTCCGGCGCGGCGGGCCCGGGCCGGGACGCCGAGGGAGCGCTGGCCCTGGACCTGCTCGTCGTCCTGGACGCGCCGCAGCTCGGTCTGGAGTCCGCCGCCGCGCTCGTCGAGGCGCTGCCCGACGGCTGCCGGCTCGTCCTCAGCGGCGACCCGCACGTGCTGGGCGCCGCCGGTCCCGGCTGGGTCTTCGCCGATCTGCTCGCCGCCCGGATCGCCCCGGTGATCGCCTCCCGCACGCCCGACCCCGGCCCCATCGGCGAGCTGGTGTCGGGGGTCGGCATCGGTGAGCTGAACCAGGTGGCGGCCCCCGGCAAGGAGGTCGTGATCGTCCCGGTCCGCGACGCCGCCGACGCGGTGCACCGCACGGTGCAGCTCGTCGCGGACTCGATCCCGAGGGCGATCGGGGTGCCGGCCGGCCAGACCCAGGTGATCACGGTCGGGCACGGCGGCTCCGCCGGCACCCGCGCCCTGAACGCGGCCCTGAAGCAGCGGCTCAACCCGGGCCCCGGCCGCTTCGGCGGCTTCGACCCGGGCGACCGGGTGGCCCACTCCCCCGCGCCCGGACGGACCGTCCCCGGCACGGTGGTCTCGGCCGACGCCGAGGGGCTGCACCTGGACTGCGGGGGCACGCGGGTCGTCGTACCGAAGGAGCGGGTGGAGTCGGCGCTGCGGCACGGCTGGGCGCTGACCGCGCACCAGGCGGCCGGGGCACGCTGGCCGGCCGCGGTCGTGGTGCTGCCCGGGGACGCGGCCGGGGGCCTGAGCCGGGCCTGGGTGTACACCGCGTTCGGGCGCGCCGAGCGGCATCTGTCGGTGGTCCACGGCGTCGAGCAGGCCCTGCCGCGCGCGGTCGCCGAGCGCGTGGCCCCGGAGCGTACGACCCGGCTGCGCCCGCTGCTCGACGCCCTGCTCGCCGACGAGGAGAGCTAGGCCGTGTCTGACAAATCCCGCCTGGTGCGCGACGCCCGGCACGCACTCCCCCGTAGCCCTTCGGGCACGGGAGGTGCCCCCACGCTGCGTTGTCGGGGTTGTCCAAGTACGTCCAGTACGAGGACAACCCTCCGCCTTGCGATCGCTGCTCGGCATCCGAAGGATGAATCAAGCGCCGAGACGGAGCGAGCGAAGCGAGCGCAGTGCACCGGACGCCGCGCACCCCGCCCTTCGGGCGGACGGCGCTCTTTGTCAGACACGGCCTAGCCAGGAGCAGTACGGCCAGTACGGCAGAAGCCCTCCCGAGCGCGGCGCGCTCGGGAGGGCTTCGTCGTGTCCGGTCGGTCAGGCCCGGCGCGCCGGGACCGGCCCGTCCGATTCGCCGTCGTTCACGTCGTCGTCGTGCTCGTCGTCCTCGTCGTGATCTTCTTCATCTTCGTCATGTCCGTCGCCCTCGACATCCTCGATGTCGTCGTCATCCTCGTCGTCCTCCTCGTCATCCTCATCGAAGACGGCGCTGACGTCGAAGCGGCACACGATGCTCTCCTGGTCGACCTGATCGAAGGGGTCGTTCAGCCACTCCCCCGGCTCGGCCAGGTCCTCGGCGGCCTCGACCCAGAGCGTGGAGTCGCCCTCCTCCAGGCCGAACTCGGTGTGCCGGGAGGCGATTTCGTCGGGCTCGTACTCGCCGAAGAGGACACCGAGCGCCGCGTGGGTGGTGACCGGCTCGTCCTCCCGGTCGAGGTCGGTGACCCGCCGGGCCTGGGCGATGAGACGCTGCGGCTCCACCACGGCGTAGTCCCGCCGGATCAGCACGCTCAGCGCGTGCGGCTCCTCCGGCCCGGCGTAGGGGGGCGGGGAATCGTCGACGTCGGGGATCTCGAAGGGGGTGACTTCGTCGTGCCGGTCGTAGAGGAGTTCGTCGTAGGCCTCCGCCGCCGCCGCGAGCGCGTTGAACGCCTCGTAGACGGCCGGGTCGTCCTGCCCCGAGCGGCGTTCGACCGCGGCGAGGTGACGGTCCAGTGCGGTTTTGACCGCCTCGGCGGCGGCGCGGACCTCGGCAGCGGTGGGCTGCGCAGCATCAGACATAGGACAGACGCTATCCGTACCTGACCCTTGGCCGCACAATAGATGCGATGCCGGAATACGAATTTGTCGACGTGTACGTGCCGCGCGGGGTCTCCCGGAAGGAGACGACGCGGCTTCTGACCGACCATGCCGAGTACGGGCAATGGGAGTTGGACCGCTTGAGTCTGCGCCGGGACGGCAGCCGGAGGGTACGGCTGAAACGGCGCATCATCCGTCAGATCCGCGCCACCTGGTGACATGAGGAAAGGGGCCCCGTCATGGGGCCCCTTCCTTTTCCGGGTACGGCTACGCCGAACTCCCGTGGCCGCGGCCGCCGTCGCCGTGGCCGGTGCCGTCCGTTCGGCTACGAGGCGCGGCGGGTCTTGCGGTAGAGCACGGCGCCCGCGAGGAGCATGCCCGCTCCGACGGGGAGGACGAGCCCGAGCGGCGCGGCACCGGTCTGGGCCAGCTCCTGCATGGGCGGGGTGACCGTGTGCGTGCTCGGTGTGTTCGGGTGGTGCGGCGTGCTCGGGGTCGCCGGCGTCACCGGGTGGCCCGGGTGCGTCGGGGTGCCCGGGTGCGCCGGGGTCACCGGGGTGGTGGGAACGACCGGGGTCGTCGGCTCGACGCCGTTGGCGCAGGCGTCGCCGCCGGCGGCGTTGCCGAGGCCGATGACGTCGACGCTGAGCCCGCAGGCGTTCACCGGGACGTCGACGGGCACCTGGACGTTGTTGCCGGAGATGACGCCCGGCGAGTTCGAGGCGACACCGGTGGCGGTGGCGCCGTGGCCCCCGTGCCCTCCGTGACCGCCGCCCGCGTTGACGCACTTGGTGCCCATCGCGGGGTTCATCAGACCGACGACGTTGACGGTGTCGCCGCAGATGTTGACCGGAACGTTGACCGGCACCTGGACGGTGTTGCCGGAGGCGACGCCCGGCGAACCGGCCGCGACGCCGTGGGCACCCGCGTCGGCCTGGGCGTAGCCGCCTCCGAGGGCGAGCACGCCGCCCGCCGCGGCGACGGTGACGAGGCTCTTACGGGAGATGCGCGTGATGCGCGTGACCTGTCGCATTTGCTGTGTGACCTGCTCTGCTTCCATGCCTGTTCGGCTCGACTCGATAACCACCGGCCCCGAAGTGCATGGCACGCACTCCGGGGCCGGCCTGGCTCGGACCCCGGAAGGGGCCGAGGTGCAACGTCAGGCGTTGATGCAGGTGACCCCGAAGGCGGGGTTCATGATCCCGATGATGTCGATCGTGTCACCGCACAGGTTGAGGTCCAGGTCGATCGGGACCTGGATGACGTCGCCCGAGACGACGCCCGGGGAGCCGATGGCCGCACCCTCGGCACCCGAGTCGGCGACGGCCAGGCCCGCGCCCGCGAGAACGAGGCTGCCGGTGACCGCAGCAGCGGCGACGACCTTCTTGATCATTCTTCCTCCTTGTTGGCAAAGCGGCCCCAGCCGCGGACCGCACACCTGTAACGAGGAGGTCGTAGGGGGGCTACGAGCGCCCCCGGGCATTCACTCTTTCCGGGTATCCACGCACGCGCGGTCGATTCCGGAGCCGTCGGGTGATCAGGTGATCGGGTGACGCCCTTCCCGGGCCGCCGGAGCCCCGGATCCGCGCGCCGCACGCATACCCACCGCGCACACACCTCACACGCACCACCGCCCGCGCTCCGGGGCGGAAAACCGGTGCGCGGGCGGTGTACGGGCCATGTGCGGGCCGTGAGCGGGCGGTGTGCGGACGCCGTCCGGACGGCGCGCCGAACGCGCCGCCCGGACGGGTGTCAGGACGCGTCGATGAACCGGTCCAGGACGCGGACGCCGAACTTCAGGCCGTCCACCGGTACCCGCTCGTCGACTCCGTGGAACATCCCCGCGAAGTCCAGCTCGGGCGGGAGCTGGAGCGGCGCGAAGCCGAAGCAGCGGATGCCGAGGTCGTCGAAGGCCTTGGCGTCGGTGCCGCCGGAGAGCATGTACGGCACGGCGCGGGCGATCGGGTCCTCGGCGCGCAGGGCGAGCTGCATCGCGTCGACCAGGGCGCCGTCGAAGGTGGTCTCCAGCGCCTTGTCGCCGTGCACGTCCTCGCGCTTGACGCGCGGGCCGAGGATCCGGTCGAGGTCGGCGAGGAACTCCTCCTCGAACCCGGGCAGGAAGCGGCCGTCGACGTGCGCGATGGCCTGCCCCGGGATGACGTTCACCTTGTACCCGGCGCCCAGCATGGTGGGGGCGGCGGAGTTGCGCAGGGTGGCGCCGATCATCTTGGCGATGCCGCCGAGCTTGACGAGCGTGGCGTCCATGTCGTCGGGGTCGAGCGGGGTGCCGAGGGCGTCGGACAGCTCGTCGAGGAAGGAGCGCACGGTCTTGGTCACCCGGACCGGCCAGGTGTGCCGGCCGAGCCGGCCCACGGCCTCGCACAGCTCGGTGATGGCGTTGTCGTCGTTGGTCATCGAGCCGTGGCCGGCCGTGCCGTCGACGGTGAGCCGCATCCAGTGCATGCCCTTCTGGGCGGTCTCGACCAGGTAGAGCCGCAGGTTCTCGTTGACGGTGAAGGAGAAGCCGCCGACCTCGCCGATCGCCTCCGTCACCCCGTCGAAGAGGTGGCGGTGGTTGTCGACGAGGTGGCGGGCGCCGTAGACGCCGCCGGCCTCCTCGTCGGCGAGGAAGGCGAGGACGATGTCGCGCGGCGGCTTGCGGCCGCTGCGCAGCCGGTCGCGGACGACCGCGAGGGTCATCGCGTCCATGTCCTTCATGTCGACCGCGCCGCGGCCCCACACACAGCCGTCGGCGATCTCCCCGGAGAACGGGTCGTGCGTCCAGTCCGCGGCGTTGGCCGGGACGACGTCGGTGTGGCCGTGGATCAGCAGGGCGGGCCGCGACGGGTCCTCGCCCTCGATCCGGGCGACGGTGGAGGCCCGGCCCCGGTGCGACTCGATGATCGTCGGTTCGAGTCCGACCTCCGCGAGCTTCTCGGCGACGTACTCGGCCGCCGCCCGCTCGCCGGGCCCGGAGTGGTCGCCGTAGTTGCTGGTGTCGATACGGATGAGGTCACGGCACAGGTCGACGACCTCGTCCTCGCCCGCGACGCTCTTGCCGGTGTTCGACTCGCTCACGCTGCTTCCTCCCACTGCCTGCCCACGCGATGACGGTTGATCCCCCCATCCTCCCGCGCCGCCCCCGCCCGCCCAAGACCGCCGGTGGGCGGACCGGGGGTGGTGATCGACCCCCTCGAATGTTTGCTATGGTTTTCCTCGTCGGAAGGGCCGAGCGGCCCGGAAGACAAGATCACCTGTCCGGGTGGCGGAATGGCAGACGCGCTAGCTTGAGGTGCTAGTGCCCTTTATCGGGCGTGGGGGTTCAAGTCCCCCCTCGGACACCACAGAGAAGGCCCCACATCATGTGGGGCCTTTTCGCATTGCGGGGATGCGCGGGAACGCGCCGGAGACGGATCGGGCGTCGGGGATACGTACCGGCGGACACGTCCCGGAAGGCCCGTCGGAGGCCGGAGATGCGTACCGGAGATACGCCCGGGATGTGTCAGGTGTCTCCCCGGGACGTCCCGGGGCCGGGACGGTGCGGCGGTCGCGGCTCGTTACCGTGGGGGGCGTGAGACGCAGAACCAAGGCCCCCGCTTCGCCCCTGCCCCAGCGGGAGGGCATCGACGCCGTGCGGGTGCGGCTGCCCGAGGACCCGGCCGGGGCGTGGCGGACCGTACGGGAGCATCTGATGGACCGGTACGCGGGGGCCGTCGGCGCCGAGCGGGTCGACGGGATGCTCGGGGAAGGACGGTTCGTCGGGGCCGACGGCCGGGCCGCCGGGGGCGACGAGCCGTACACGGCGGGCCGGTATCTGTGGTTCCACCGGGACTTCCCGGCCGAGCGGCGGGTGCCGTTCGAGGTCGGGGTGGTGTACCGCGACGAGCGGATCGTGGTGGCCGACAAGCCGCACTTCCTGGCGACGATGCCGCGCGGACGGCATGTGACGGAGACCGCGATGGCGCGGCTGCGGCGGGACCTGGGGCTGCCCGGGCTCCAGCCGGCGCACCGGCTGGACCGGCTGACGGCGGGCCTGGTGCTGTTCGTGGTGCGGGCCGAGGACCGGGGGGCGTATCAGACGCTGTTCCGGGACCGGCGGGTGCGCAAGGAGTACGAGGCGGTCGCCCCGTTCTCCCCCGGGCCGGCGCTTGCCGTGACGGTGCGCAGCCGGATCGAGAAGGAGCGCGGGGTGATGGCGGCCCGCGAGGTGGCGGGCGAGCCGAACAGCGAGAGCCGGATCGAGCTGCTGGAGCGGTGCGGCGGCGGGCTCGCCCGGTACCGGCTGGTGCCGGAGACCGGGCGGACCCATCAGCTGCGGGTGCACATGAACGCGCTGGGGCTGCCGATCCTGCACGATCCGGTGTATCCGGTGGTGCGGGAGGACGGGCCGGAGGACTTCGGGCGGCCGCTGCAGTTGCTGGCGCGGACGCTGGAGTTCACCGACCCGCTGGACGGGTCCCCGAGACGGTTCGGAAGCGGGCTCTCGCTCAGTGCCCCCTGCTGATCCACTCCTGGAGGTGCGGGGCCTCGGCCCCGATGGTGGTGGTGTCGCCGTGGCCGGTGCGCACGACGGTCTCGGCCGGCAGCGTCAGGAGCTTGTCCCGGATCGAGTCGATGATCGTGGGGAAGTCCGAGAAGGACCGGCCGGTGGCGCCGGGGCCGCCCTGGAAGAGGGTGTCCCCGCTGAAGAGGGTGCCGAGGTCGGGGGCGTACAGGCAGACCGCGCCGGGGGCGTGCCCGGGGGTGTGCAGGACGTGCAGGTCGACGCCGGCGATGGTGAGGACCTGACCGTCGGCGAGGTCGCCGTCCGGGGTGTGGTCCGGGTGGGTGTTCTTCCACAGCGGCAGGTCGGCGGGGTGCAGCAGGATCCGGGCGCCGGTGGCGGCGGCGAGCGCGGGGGCCGCGTCGATGTGGTCGTCGTGGGCGTGGGTGCAGACGATGGCGCGCAGCGCGCGGCCGTCGAGGGCGGCAAGGATCGCGTCGGCGTCGTGGGCGGCGTCGACGACGATCGCCTCGGTGTCGTCGCCGACGATCCAGACGTTGTTGTCGACGTCCCACGTGCCGCCGTCGAGGCTGAAGGTGCCGGAGGTGACCAGGTGGTCGATGCGGGTGGACATCAGAGGATCACCACCGAGCGCAGCACGTCGCCCTCGTGCATACGGGCGAAGGCCTTCTCGACGTCGCCGAGGCCGATGGTCTCGGTGACGAAGGCGCCGAGGTCGATACGGCCCTGCTGGTGCAGGTCGATCAGCATCGGGAAGTCGCGGGAGGGCAGGCAGTCGCCGTACCAGGAGGACTTGAGCGCGCCGCCCCGGCCGAAGACGTCGAGGAGCGGGAGCTCCAGCTTCATCTCGGGGGTGGGAACACCGACGAGGACGACGGTGCCGGCGAGGTCGCGGGCGTAGAAGGCCTGCGCGTACGTCTCGGGGCGGCCGACGGCCTCGATGACGACATCGGCGCCGAAGCCGCCGGTGAGCTCGCGGATGGCCTCGACGGGGTCGGCGGTGCGGGAGTTGACGGTGTGGGTGGCGCCCATCTCCTTCGCCTTCTCGAGCTTCCGGTCGTCGATGTCGACGGCGATGATCCGGGCGGCTCCGGCGAGGCGGGAGCCGGCGATGGCCGCGTCGCCGACGCCGCCGCAGCCGATGACGGCGACGCTGTCGCCCCGGCCCACCTCGCCGGTGTTGATGGCGGCGCCGATGCCGGCCATGACGCCGCAGCCGAGGAGGCCCGCGACCTCGGGGGCGACGGCGGGGTCGACCTTGGTGCACTGGCCGGAAGCGACCAGGGTCTTCTCGGCGAAGGCGCCGATGCCGAGCGCGGGCGACAGCTCGGTGCCGTCGAGCAGGGTCATCTTCTGCTTGGCGTTGTGGGTGGCGAAGCAGTACCACGGACGGCCGCGCAGACAGGCCCGGCACTGGCCGCACACCGCGCGCCAGTTGAGGACGACGAAGTCGCCGGGGGCCACGTCGGTGACACCCTCGCCGACGGACTCGACGATTCCGGCCGCCTCGTGACCGAGGAGGAAGGGGAACTCGTCGTTGATGGCGCCCTGCTTGTAGTGGAGATCGGTGTGGCAGACCCCGCACGCCTGGATCTTCACCACGGCCTCACCGGGGCCCGGGTCGGGAATGACGATCGTCTCGACCCGTACGGGTTCGTTCTTCCCCGGGGCGATGACTCCCTGGACCTGCTGCGGCATGTGGTGTCCTCTCGAATGAAACGGCGATCCACGTTTCGGATGTGACGATAACGGCCAGGTTACGCGGAGCCCGCAACCTTCGCCCAGGTGGTCGCCGTCTGCCCCTGTACAGGCATGACACAGCCTCAGGGGGAAAGATGAGCAGTGAAATCGAGCCGTTTGCCGACGCCCTGACGACACCTCCGGTGCTCCGTCCGGACGAGTCGGGGGAGGTCGTGGTCGAGCTCCGGCCGACCTGGACGCGGCTGCACCGGCAGCTGCCGCCGACGCTGATGTGGGGGTACGGGGGCAGCTTCCCCGGGCCGACCATCGAGGTGCGGCGCGGACAGCGGATCAAGGTCGCGTGGACCAACCGGATCCCGAAGGGCAGCGCGTACCCGGTGACCGCCGTCGAGGTGGAGCAGACCGCCGGTCAGACCGCTCCGCACAACCGGCCGGGCCGGGAGGGCGCGGAGCCGATCGAGGAGGTGGCGGCGCTGCCCGCCTGGTCGGTGACGCATCTGCACGGCGCGCAGACCGGCGGCGGCAACGACGGGTGGGCGGACAACGCGGTGGGCTTCGGGGACGCCCAGCTGTCCGAGTATCCGAACGACCACCAGGCGACGCAGTACTGGTACCACGACCACGCCATGAACATCACCCGCTGGAACGTGTACGCGGGCCTGGTGGGCACCTATCTGGTGCGCGACGACGAGGAGGACGCGCTCGGGCTGCCGTCGGGGGCGCGGGAGCTGCCGCTGATCCTCGCGGACCGGAATCTGGACCAGGACGAGGACGGGCGGCTGAACGGGCGGCTGCTGCACAAGACGACCCGGCTGGTGGCGGCCCATCCGGAGACGGGGAAGCCGGTGTCGCTGCCGTTCCTCGGCCCGTACACGACGGTCAACGGCACGATCTGGCCGTACGCCGACGTCGAGGCGGGCTGGTACCGCTTCCGGCTGGTGAACGCGTCGAACGCGCGGGTGTACGACCTCGTCCTGGTCGACGAGGACGACCGGCCGGTCACCGGGGTGCTGCACCAGATCGGCAGTGACGGCGGGCTGCTGCCGCGGCCGGTGGCGGTGGATTTCGGGAGGGGTGCCGGGGGCGCGGCGGGTGCTGCGGGTGCCTCGGGTGCGGAGGACGGCGACGGTTCGGAGGGCGCCGGGGACGCCGACGGCGCGGGGGTGGTGCCGCTGACGATCGCGCCGGCCGAACGGTTCGATCTGCTGGTCGACTTCCGGCGGCTCGCGGGGCGGCGGCTGCGGCTGCTCAACAAGGCGCCGGGCCGGGCGCCGGGGGTCGCGGACGCGACGCTGAACGTGCCGTATCCGCAGGTCATGGAGTTCCGGGTGGGCGAGCCGGCGGAGCGGGGCGCGGAGCCGTACGGCGCGGGCGGCCGGGACGACCGGGACGACCGGGACGCCTTCGAGGTGCCGCCGGTGCTCTCCGGTTCGTTCCGGCGGTACGACCACGCGACCGTGGAGCACGGGCACCGGCTGGTCGTGCTCACCCCGCCGGGCACGGTCGGGGGCGGCGGACACCCGGAGATCTGGGAGATGGAGGAGGTCCCGGAGCACGAGCAGGCCGGGCTGCGCGGGCCGGTGAACGGGGTGATACGGGTCCAGTCGTCGGACGGCAAGGTCCGTACGTACCGGCGTACCGCCCGGACCTTCAACGACGGGCTCGGCTTCACCATCGGCGAGGGCGCGTACGAGCAGTGGTCGTTCCTCAACCTGGCGCCGGAGACGGTGCTGCACCCGATGCACATCCATCTGGCGGACTTCCAGGTGATGGCGCGGGAGGCGTACGTGCCGGCCGGGTTCGACACGGCGGTCGGCGGGACGCGGGAGCCGGTGCGCTTCGATCCGGAGCGGCCGGTGGCGGTGCCGCCGAACGAGCAGGGCTGGAAGGACGTGTTCCGGGTGCCCGGGGGCCAGCTGGTGCGGGTGATGGGGCAGTTCGACGGGGCGTACGGCCGGTTCATGTACCACTGCCATCTGCTGGAGCACGAGGACATGGGCATGATGCGGCCGTTCGTGGTGATGCCGCCGGAGGTGCTGCCGCTGGGGCACGACCACACGGGCGGCTCGGGGCACGGTCACTGAGTCCGGGGCGCGGTCGCCGAGTCCGGGGCGGACCCGGCCGGTGGGGGGCCTGACGGTCCGGCAACGGTGAACACCGGTGAACGCCGGCGCGGGAGACTCGTGGTGACATGATCCGATCATGAGTCTCACCGCGCGCCGGCTCGCCCTCGCTCTGCTGGACCGTCAGCTCCTGCTCGAACGCCGCCGGATCGACGTGGCGGAGGCGGTGCGCCGGGTGTGCGCGCTCCAGGCGCAGAGCCCGGCGTCGCCGTATCTGGCGCTGTGGAACCGGGTACGGGACTTCGCGCCCGGGGATCTCGACGCGGCGTTCGCGGAGGGCCGGCTCGTGAAGGCCACCCTCATGCGGATCACCCTGCATGTCGTCCATGCCGAGGACTACGCGCCCTTCCGCGCCGCCATGCTGGCCACGCTCCGGGGCACCCGGCTGTACGACCGCCGCTTCAAGGCGACGGGGCTGACCCCCGACGACGCGGACGCGCTGCTCCCGGAACTCGCCGGGTTCCTGGCGCGGCCGCGCACCGGCGCCGAGGTGGAGAGCGAGGTCACGGGGGTGCACGGCGCGCACGCGCACCGTGTGTGGTGGGCGCTGCGGACCTTCGCGCCGGTGCGGCACGCGCCGACCGGCGGCCCGTGGTCCTTCACCTGGCGCAACTCCTATCGCGCCTCCGGGGTGCCCGCCGCCGTGCCGTCGGAGGAGGCCGACGCCGGGGCGCGGCGGCTGCTGCTCGCCTATCTGGGGGCGTTCGGGCCCGCGTCGGCCCGGGACTTCGCCCGGTTCACGCTGCTGACGGGCGCGGCGTTCACCAAGGCCGTACGGGAGCTCGACGACCGGGTGGTGCGGGTGCCGGGCCCCGGCCGTACCGCCCTGTTCGATCTGGCCGGCGCCACCGTGCCGGACGAGGACACCCCGGCGCCGCCGAGGCTGCTGCCGATGTGGGACAGCACGCTGCTGGCCCATGCCGTCCCGGGGCGGATCATGCCGCCGGAGTACCGGCCCCTGGTCGTCCGGCGCAACGGCGACGTACTGCCCTGTCTGCTCGTCGACGGGCAGGTCGCCGGAGTGTGGCGCGCGGCGGCCGGAGGCGGTGTGGAGATGACGGCCTTCCGGCGGCTCGACAAGGCCGCGTGGCAGGGCCTGACCGAGGAGGCGGAGCGACTGTCGGCACTGCTCGCCGACCGCGATCCGGCCGTCTACGGCCGGTACGGGCACTGGTGGGACAAGGGGTTCCCCGGCGCCGAGCGGACGGTCGTCGCGGGCTGACCGGCGGTCCGGGACGGGATCCACGAACCGAAAAGCCCCCGGGAATCCTGGGGATCCTGGGGATCCTGGGGATCCTGGGACGGGCTCCGGGCCGTCGAGCCGTACGACCCCCGGGCCTCAGCCCCGAGCCCCCGGCCTCACGGGCCTCACGGGCCTCACGGCGCCAGGACGTCGAGTTCCTTGAGCGCGCCCACCGCGATCTGCCGGGTCAGTTCCTCGGCGCGGACCGCGTCCTTCTCCCGTACCGCCTCGGCGACCTGGACGTGCAGGGTGACGGCGGCCGGGTCCGGGTCCTCGAACATCACCTGGTGATGGGTGCGGCCGGTGAGGACCTCGGCAACGACGTCGCCGAGCCGGGCGAACATCTCGTTTCCGGAGGCGTCGAGGACGACCCGGTGGAAGGCGACGTCGTGCACCAGGTACTCGTCCAGCCGGCCGCCGCGCGAGGTGGCGACCATGCCGAGGGCGTGCTCGGTGAGCGCGCGGCACTGCTCGGGCCCGGCGTGGACGGCGGCGAGGCCGGCGGCGACGGGTTCGATCGCGGAGCGCAGCACGGTGAGCGAACGGAGCTGGCGGGGGCGGTCGGCGCCGGCGAGGCGCCAGCGGATGACCTGGGGGTCGTACACGTTCCACTGCTCGGTGGGCAGCACGATCACGCCGACCCGGCGGCGGGAGGCGACCAGGTGCATGGACTCCAGGACGCGGACGACCTCGCGCACCACGGTGCGGGACACCTCGAAGCGTTCGGCCAGCTCGTCGGAGCGGAGCACGCTGCCGGGCGGGTACTCCCCGGCGGTGATCGCCAGACCCAGGGTGGTCAGCACGTGCGGATGGAGCCCCTGGGCCGGTGTCGTCATGCCGGCAAGCCTACGCACCCCGGGTGGACGATCACGCCACTCATAAAAAGTACGATGTTTAGGTCACAGTCTCTTGAATAAGTCGTACTCAATGGGTTTCATGAGCGCGACGGATCGATGTCGAAGAAGACAGCGAGGCATCCCCCCATGCACACCACCCCCCTGCCAGACGACGCCTTTCACGACGACGACCCCCGGGTCGTCGTCGTGATGGGCGTCGCCGGGACCGGCAAGACCACGATCGGTCCGCTGGTCGCCGAAGCCCTCGGCCTCCCCTACGCGGAGGGCGACGACTTCCATCCGGCCGCCAATGTCGCCAAGATGTCCGCCGGCACCCCCCTCGACGACGAGGACCGGGGGCCCTGGCTGGACGCCATCGGGCAGTGGGCGCACGGCCGGGCCGGGCTCGGCGGTGTGGTGAGCAGCTCCGCGCTGAAGCGGATCTACCGGGACCGGCTGCGCGCGGCCGCCCCCGGCGTGGTCTTCCTTCATCTGACCGGTGACCGGGACCTCATCGAGGGGCGCATGCGGGCGCGCAAGGGACACTTCATGCCGACCGCGCTCCTCGACTCCCAGTTCGCCACCCTCCAGCCGCTGCGGGAGGACGAGGCCGGCGTCGCCGTCGACGTGTCCGGCACCCCCGAAGAAATCTCGGCCCGCGCCGTCGCCGCGCTGCGCCGGCTCCCCCACTGATCGTCCGATCCCCCGATCTCCTGATCCCCTGATCCCCGAGGAACTCACACCGTGTCCAGTCTCAGCGTCGAGATCCTGGCAGCGGACGCCGCCGAACCCATCACCTCGGCGGGCAACGCCCAGCTCGGCATCGCCGTACTCGCCGGCATCGCCGTCATCGTCCTGCTCATCACCAAGTTCAAGCTGCACGCGTTCCTGTCGCTGACCATCGGCTCGCTGGCGCTCGGCGCGTTCGCGGCCGCCCCGCTCGCGGACACGATCAAGTCGTTCAGCACCGGTCTCGGCAACACCGTGGCCGGCGTGGGCGTGCTGATCGCGCTGGGCGCGATCCTCGGCAAGCTGCTCGCCGACTCCGGCGGCGCGGACCAGATCGTCGACACGATCCTCGCCCGCGCGAGCCGGAAGACCATGCCGTGGGCGATGGTCCTGATCGCCTCCGTGATCGGTCTGCCGCTGTTCTTCGAGGTCGGCATCGTGCTGCTGATCCCGGTGGTGCTGCTGGTCGCCAAGCGCGGCAACTACTCGCTGATGCGCATCGGCATCCCGGCGCTGGCCGGTCTGTCCGTGATGCACGGGCTCATCCCGCCGCACCCCGGCCCGCTCGTCGCCATCGACGCGGTCGGCGCCAACCTGGGTGTCACCCTCGCCCTGGGTCTGCTCGTCGCCATCCCGACCGTCGTCATCGCCGGTCCGCTGTTCTCCCGTTACGCCGCCCGCTGGGTGGACATCCCGGCCCCCGAGCGGATGATCCCGACCCGCCCGTCGGAGGACCTGGACAAGCGTCCCGGCTTCGGCGTCACCGTCGCGACGGTGCTGCTGCCGGTCGTCCTGATGCTGGTCAAGGCGCTCGTCGACATCGTCGTCGACGACCCGGACAACGCCGTGCAGAAGGTCACCGACGTCATCGGCTCGCCGCTGATCGCGCTGCTCGCGGCCGTCATCGTCGCGCTGTTCACGCTGGGCCGCGCGGCCGGTTTCACCCGGGACCGGCTCGCCCTCACCGTCGACAAGTCGCTCGGCCCGATCGCGGGCGTGCTGCTGATCGTCGGCGCCGGCGGCGGTTTCAAGCAGACCCTGATCGACCTCGGTGTCGGCCAGATGATCCTCGACTTCTCGAAGAGCTGGGCCATCCCGGCCCTGCTGCTGGCCTGGCTGATCGCCGTCGCGATCCGGCTCGCGACCGGCTCGGCCACCGTCGCCACCATCTCGGCCGCCGGTCTGGTGGCCCCGCTGGCCGAGGGCATGTCGACGGGCGAGGTCTCGCTGCTCGTCCTCGCGATCGGCGCCGGTTCGCTCTTCTTCAGCCACGTCAACGACGCGGGTTTCTGGCTGGTGAAGGAGTACTTCGGGATGAACGTCGTCCAGACCGTCAAGACCTGGTCGGTGATGGAGACGATCATCTCGGTGGTCGGCATCGTCTTCGTGCTGCTGCTGTCGTTGGTCATATGACGCGTCACGCGCGGATGGCGTGACGGGCCCCGGCCCGACGTCCTCACGAGGCCCCGGAGACGCGGTTCACCCCGCGTTCCGGGGCCTCGTGGCGTTCGGGGCGTACGGCGGGCCGGGCCTCGCGTCTCCTTGCCGGGCTTCGCGTCCTTGCCGGGGCTCGCGTCCTTCCGGGGCGCTGCGCTGTTCCGTGCGGTCGGCCGCTCACCCCACCGCCTTCGCGGCCGCCCGTCCCGCCGTACGCCCCGAGAACAGGCAGCCGCCGAGGAAGGTGCCTTCGAGGGAGCGGTAGCCGTGGACGCCCCCGCCGCCGAACCCGGCCGCCTCGCCCGCCGCGTACACCCCGGGCAGCGGCTCGCCGCCGGGCGTGAGGACCCGGGAGGAGAGGTCGGTCCGCAGGCCGCCGAGGGACTTGCGGGTGAGGATGCTCAGCCGTACGGCGATCAGCGGGCCGGCCCCGGGGTCGAGGAGGCGGTGCGGGGCGGCCGTACGGATCAGCCGGTCGCCCAGATAGCGGCGGGCCCCGCGGACCGCCGTGACCTGGAGGTCCTTGGTGAAGGGGTTCGCCATCTCACGGTCGCGGGCGGTGATCTCGCGGCGCAGCGCGCTCTCGTCGATCAGGTCCTCGCCGGTGATCCGGTTCATGCCCCGGACCAGGGCGCCCAGATCGTTCTCGACGACGAAGTCGGCGCCCTTGTCCATGAACGCCCGCACCGGGCCGGGCACGTCGGCGCGGGCCCGGTCGAGGACGCCGCGCACGGACTTGCCGGTGAGATCGGGGTTCTGCTCGGAGCCGGAGAGCGCGAACTCCTTGCCGATGATCTTCCGGTCTAGCACGAACCAGGTGTGGTCGTGGCCGGTGCGCATGATGTGTTCGAGGGTGCCGAGGGTGTCGAAGCCCGGGAAGAGCGGGACGGGCAGCCGCCGGCCGGTCGCGTCCAGCCACAGCGAGGAGGGGCCGGGCAGGATGCGGATGCCGTGCCGGGCCCAGATCGGGTTCCAGTTCTCGATGCCCTCGGTGTAGTGCCACATCCGGTCGCGGTTGACGTGGTGGGCGCCGGCCGCCTCGGCGACGCCCAGCATCAGCCCGTCCACATGCGCGGGGACGCCGGACAGCAGCCGGGCGGGCGGGGTGCCCAGGCGCTCGGGCCACTGGGCGCGGACCAGGTCGTGGTTGCCGCCGATGCCGCCGCTGGTGACGATCACGGCCTGGGCGCGCAGCGAGAAGGAGCCGACGGCCTCGCGGCCACTGGCGGTGCCGCGCGGAACGTCGGAGCGGGCCAGGACGTCCCCGGTGACGGTGTCGACGGCCCCGGCGGTCCGGGCGAGTCCGGTGACCCGGTGCCGGAAACGGAACCGGACCAGGCCCCGTGCGGCCCCCTCGCGCACCCGCCGCTCGAAGGGGGCGACGAGGCCGGGGCCTGTCCCCCAGGTGATGTGGAAGCGGGGTACGGAGTTGCCGTGCCCGGTCGCCTCGTAGCCGCCGCGCTCGGCCCAGCCGACGACCGGGAAGAAACGCACCCCGAGCCCGTGCAGCCAGGCCCGCTTCTCGCCGGCCGCGAAGTGGACGTACGCCTCGGCCCAGCGGCGCGCCCAGTCGTCCTCGGGCCGGTCGAAGCCGGCGGTGCCGAACCAGTCCTGGAGCGCCAGGGCGTGGCTGTCGCGGATCCGCATCCGGCGCTGCTCGGGCGAGTCGACGAGGAAGAGGCCGCCGAAGGACCAGTGGGCCTGGCCGCCGAGGGACTGCGCGGGTTCCTGGTCAAGGAGGAGGACGGAGCGGCCGGCGTCGGCCAGTTCGGCGGTGGCGGCGAGACCGGCGAGGCCCGCCCCGATCACGATGACATCGGCGTCGTACGGCTCATGGGACATGCACCGCATCCTGGGTACGGGGGTACGGCGCGTCAACGGTCCGGTCGGATCCCCTTGGTCCCGGTCGGGCCCGGGGCGCGGGCGGGGCGCGGGGCGGACTCCGGGAGGGCGCGGGCCGGTCGGGGCTTCGGGGCGGGGCGCGGGCCGGACTCCGTAAGGGCGCCGGCCGGGTCCATGATGGGCGCATGAGCGCTGAGGAAGTGATCGACGTCGTCGACGAGGACGACCGGGTGATCGGGCGGGCCCCGCGCGGCGAGGTGTACGCCCGGGGGCTGATCCACCGGGTGTCCTTCGTCCAGGTGCGCGACGGCCAGGGCCGGATCTTCGTGCACCGCAGGACGGCGACGAAGCCGCTCTACCCGTCGCTGTACGACATGTTCGTGGGCGGTGTCCTCGGCGCCGGCGAGTCGTACGACGACGCCGCGCTGCGCGAGGCCGAGGAGGAGCTGGGGGTGACCGGGCTCGCCCGGCCGGCGCCGCTGTTCCGGTTCCTGTACGACGGGGGCGCGGCCGGGAAGTGGTGGTCGGCGGTGTACGAGGTGCGCTGCGATCTGCCCGTCCATCCGCAGGTCGAGGAGGTGGCCTGGCACGCCTTCCTTCCGGAGGCAGAGGTGGCGGCCCGGCTCGGCGACTGGCCGTGGGTGCCGGACGGGCTCGCCGCGTACGAGCGGCTGCGGGCGCACCGGGAGCACCGGGCGGGGTGAGGCGACCGGCGCGGGGGGCGGGCACCGGGTCGGGCGCGGCGGTCCCGCGGGCCGGCGGCATGGCGTTCCGGCGGTCGGTGCGGGAGCGGCCCGGCGCGTGCCGGTGGCGGGACCAGAACGCGTGGACGACCGCCGGTAGGGTGCCCGGGTGAGCGACTTCGTACAGAGCATGCGGCTGTGGTTCGCCCCTCGGCGCCTCCAGCAGGAGGGCACGACCCCGGACTACCGCTTCTCGCTGGCCAACGAACGCACCTTCCTCGCCTGGCTGCGGACGGCGCTCGCCCTGATCGGCGGCGGATTCGCCGTGGCCCAGTTCCTGCCGGACCTGAACCAGGTCCTCCGGGTCGCGCTCTCGCTCGCGCTGCTGGTGGCCGGAGTGCTGTGCGCGCTGCGCGCCGTGAACCACTGGGTCCGCACCGAGCGGGCGATGCGGCGCGGGGAGGATCTGCCGGTGTCCCGGTTCCCGGCCGTCCTGAGTGTGACGGTGGCGCTGGTCGCGCTGGCGATGGCGGCGATCGTGCTCTCCGGCTGGGCCGGGCGATGAGCCCGCCGCCCACGGGGCCGGAGTCCGACCCGGAGTCCGACCCGGAGCCCGGCCCTGAGTCCGGGCCCGCCGACCCCGAACCCGACCCCGAACCCGGTTCCGAGCCCGAGCCCGAGCCCAGCGCCGAACCAGGCTCCGGCGGCTCCGGATCCGCAGCCTCCGGGCCCGCCCCCGAAGCGGAACCCGCCCGCGATCCGGGGCTCCAGCCCGAGCGGACCCGGCTCGCCTGGCGCCGGACGACCCTGTCGGCCGCGGTGGTGGCCCTGCTCGCCGCCCGGCAGGCGCTCCGGGACGGCGCGAGCGCCGCCGGGATGACCGCCGTGGGCCTCTCGGCGCTGGCCTGGCTCGGTCTCGTGGCCGTCGCCCACCGCCGTATCCGATGCCTGGACACCGCCCGGCCCCGGCCCCTGTCCCACCGCGGCGCGCTGCTCGCGGCGGGGTGCGCGATCGCGTTCGCGGGCTTCGCCGTCGCCATACTGCTCTGAGCCGCCGTACCGTCCACCCCTCGGACCCTGGGCGCCCCCGCTTCCCCCTGGCCTGAATCGACTGGCACTCTTCCCCTGTCCAATCGGGCTCTCAACCGGGGGAATCCCTTGTCTGCCACCGCTCCTTACGTGGTCACGCTCGCGCCGCGGGTCCATGCCTTCATCCAGCCCGACGGCGGCTGGTGTCTGAACAACGCCGGTTTCCTCGGCGACGCCGACGAGAGTCTGCTCGTCGACACCGCCGCCACCGAGCGCCGCGCCCTGCTGCTGCGGGACGCCGTCCTCGGCGCGGGTCTCGCCCTGCCCCGCACCATCGTGACCACGCATCACCACGGCGATCACACCTACGGCAACGGGGTGTTCCTCCCGGAGGCCCGGATCGTCGGGCACGCGAGCTGCCGCTCCGAGCAGCTCGCGGCCGGTCACCAGCTCCATCAGATGTGGCCGGCCAACGACTTCGGGCACATCGAGATCGAACCGCCGCACCTCACCTACGAGGGCCGGCTGACGCTGTACGTCGGGGACACCGAGGTCCGGGTGATCCACCCGGGTCCGGCGCACACCATCGGCGACTCGATCGTCCATCTCCCGCAGCACGGCATCGTGTTCACCGGCGACCTGGTCTTCAACGGGGGCACCCCGTTCGTGCCGATGGGCTCGCTCGCCGGTTCGCTGCGGGCCCTCGACCTGCTGCGCGCGCTGGACGCGGAGATCGTGGTGCCGGGCCACGGCCGGATCACCGACCCCTCGGCGTACGAGCCGACCGAGCGCTATCTGCGCTGGGTGACGGAGCTCGCGGAGCAGGGCCGGGCCCGGGGGGACTCCCCGCTGGAGACGGCGCGCAAGGCCGACCCGGGCGAGTTCGGGACCTGGCCGGAGAGCGAGCGTCTGGTGGCCAATCTGCACCGCGCGTACGCGGAACTGGAGGGGCTGCCGGAGGGTCACCCGCTGGACCCGGTGGCCGTGTTCACGGACATGACCATCATGAACGGCGGCCGGCCGGTGGCCTGCCACGCCTGACGGCCCGACTCGGCACCCGGCGGCCGGCACCCGGCAACCGACGCCGGCGGCCGGCACCCGACACCCGGCGGCCTGCCGCACACCCGGCAGCCCGAACCGGCGCCGGCCGGACCACCCGTCATCCGGCCCACCCGCCGTCCGGGCGCCCCGCTCTCCCCCGGGCACCGGCCCCCGCACCCCTGGGGCCGGCGTCCGGGGGTCCCGTGGCCGGCCGGGCGTCCGGGCCCCGGGGGCACACCTGGAGGCCCCGGGACACCCCTCTGGACGACATACCGACTGGTCGGTCATGATGAGCGCGACGCCGACCCCGGAGGTACGCCCGCATGAGTTCCGCCCTGCCAGGCCTCGACCCCGAGCGGCTGCGCCGCTTCCTCGACCGCGAGCGGCCCGGGCTGGTCGCCGGCCCCCTGGAGGCCCGGCTGATCGAGGGCGGCCGGTCGAACCTGACGTACACGGTGACCGACGGCACCGGCCGCTGGGTCGTCCGCCGGCCCCCGCTCGGCCATGTCCTCGCCACCGCGCACGACATGCGGCGCGAACACCGGGTCGTCAGCGCGCTGCGCGACACCGCCGTACCCGTGCCGGGGACGGTCCTGCTGTGCGAGGACGAGTCGGTGCTCGGCGCGCCGTTCTACGTCATGGAGTTCGTCGACGGCGTCCCGTACCGCTCGGCCGCCGAGCTCGCCCCGCTCGGCGCCGACCGCACCCGCGCCGCCGTCCTCGGTCTCGTCGACACCCTCGTCGAGCTGCACGCCGTCGATCCGGTCGCCGCCGGGCTCGGCGACTTCGGGCGCCCCGACGGTTTCCTCGACCGGCAGCTGCGCCGCTGGGGCAAGCAGCTCGCCGCGTCCCGGGGCCGCGAACTGCCCGGCATCGACGAGCTGCACGCCGCCCTCGGCCAGGGCCTGCCCGACTCCCCCGCGCCCACCGTGATCCACGGCGACTACCGGCTCGACAACGTCCTCGTCGGCCCCGACGAGGAGATCAGGGCCGTCCTGGACTGGGAGATGTCGACGCTCGGCGACCCGCTCACCGACCTCGGTCTGCTGGTCATGTACAGCACCCCGCTCGACCTGCCGGACTCCCCGATCTCGACCACCGCCTCGGCCGCCGGCCACCCCGCCGCCGCCGAGCTGGTCGAGCGCTACGCCGCCCGCTCCGGCCGCGACACCGGCTCCCTCGCCTGGTACACGGCCTTCGCCTGGTTCAAGCTCGCCGTCATCCTCGAAGGCATCCACTACCGCTACACCCTGGGGCAGACCGTCGGCGCGGGCTTCGACCGCATCGGCGAACTCGTCCCCCTCTTCATCGAGCACGGCCTCACCACGCTCCGCGGCCAGGAAGGCTGATCCGCCATGGACTTCGCGTTCGACGCCCGCACCGAGGAACTGCGGACGAGGCTCCTCGCCTTCATGGACGAGCACGTGTATCCGGCCGAGGCCGTCGCCGAGGAGCAGCGGGCCGCGCTCGCCTCGCCCTGGGACGTACCGCCGGTCGTCGAGGAGCTGAAGGCCGAGGCGCGCCGCCGGGGCCTGTGGAACCTCTTCCTGCCGGACACGGAGTACGGGGCCGGGCTCACCAACCTCCAGTACGCGCCGCTCGCCGAGATCACCGGCCGCAGCCCGCAGCTCGCGCCCACCGCCACCAACTGCGCCGCCCCCGACACCGGGAACATGGAACTGCTCGCCCAGTTCGGCGACGAGGCGCAGCGCAAACAGTGGCTGGAGCCGCTGCTCGCGGGCGAGATCCGGTCGGCGTTCGCGATGACCGAGCCCGAGGTCGCCTCGTCCGACGCGACCAACATCGAGACCCGGATCCGACGGGACGGGGACTCGTACGTCGTCGACGGCCGCAAGTGGTACATCTCCGGGGCGCTGCACCCCGATTGCCGGATCTTCATCGTCATGGGCAAGACCGACCCGGACGGCGCCGACGTGCGCCGCCAGCAGTCGATGATCCTGGTGCCGCGCGACACCCCCGGTGTCGAGGTACGGCGCGCGATGCGGGTGTACGGGTACGAGGACCACTACCACGGCGGTCACGCCGAGGTCGTCTTCGACCAGGTCCGGGTCCCCGCCGCGAACCTGCTCGGCGAGGAGGGCGGCGGCTTCGCCATCGCCCAGGCCCGTCTCGGGCCGGGCCGTATCCACCACTGCATGCGGCTGATCGGGATGGCCGAGCGGGCGGTCGAGCTGATGTGCCGGCGTGCGGTCTCCCGTACGGCCTTCGGCAAGCCGCTCGCGCAGCAGGGCGTCGTGCGGAACTGGATCGCGGACGCCCGGGTGACGATCGAACAGCTGCGGCTGCTCGTCCTCAAGACGGCCTGGCTGATGGACACCGCCGGCAACCGGGGCGCCCACACCGAGATCCAGGCGATCAAGATCGCCACCCCTCGGGCGGTCGTCGGCATCATCGACCAGGCGGTGCAGCTGTACGGCGCGGGCGGCGTCTCGCAGGACACCCCGCTCGCCGAACTGTGGGCGGCGGCGCGGACGCTGCGGCTGGCCGACGGGCCGGACGAGGTGCACCAGCGGTCGCTGGCCCGCCGGGAGCTGAAGCGTCACCTCTGAGGCCCTGGCCGGGACCGGCCGGCCCACCTGAGTCCGGGGGCCGGGGGTCGCCGGGGGCCGGGAGTCGCCCGGGGCCGGGGGTGCCCACCCGGGCCTGGGGGTGCCCCCGGTGCCCACCCGGGCCTGCGGGTGCCCCCTACGGGCGCAGGGCGCGCAGCAGGAGGTCGGCGAGGTGGTCGGCCACCTGCTGCGGGGTGAGCGGCCCGTCCGGGCGGTACCAGGTGGACAGATGGTGGACCGAGCCGAAGTGGTAGTCCACCACCAGGTCGGCCGGGGTCGCGCCGGAGAACACCCCGGCCCGCTGGCCCTCCTCGATCAGGGCGCGGAACCGCTCGTGGTAGCGCCGCCGTTCGGCCCGTACCCGCAGGTTCTTCTCCGGGCTGAGGTGGTGCATGGAGCGGAAGAAGATCGCCGCGTCGTCGAGGTTCTCGATGGTGGTGACGACGACGTCGGCCGCCGCGTCGCGCAGCCGGCGCTCGACCGGGGCGTCGGCGCCCGCGAAGGCGTCGAGCCGCTCCTGCTGGAGGCGCAGTACACGCGCGTAGACCTCTTGGAGCAGGTCTTCCTTGGAGCCGAAGTAGTGGTAGAGGGCGCCCTTGGTGACGCCTGCCGCCTCCACGATCTCCTGGACGGAGGTCCGGTCGTAGCCCTGCTCGGCGAAGAGCCGGGTGGCGGCGGCCAGCAGCCTCTGGGGGACGGGCGTTCCGCTCCCGTCCGTCGTCCTGGCCATGCCGCTCCGCCTCTCTCGCCTGCCGCCGCCCTCGCGGCGACCGCTGTCCTTTGGTGCCCGTCGCCCGGGACCCGTCGCCCCGGTGCCGGGCCGCGCGGTGCGCGGTCCCGTACGGGAGTCCTCCACAAGGCCGCGCGCGGCGGCCCGTACGGGAATCTTCCCACTTCCCGCCGGTGCGGACTGCGGCAGGACCGGAGCGCCCGGGCGGCCGCCGGTCACCCGCCCGCCCGTCGCGCGCCCGTCGCCCGCCGGTGGCGGGGCGGAGGCGGCCCGGAGGCGGGGCCGGTCACCGGTCCGTCATCCGTCCGCCGCCTCCCAGGTCCGCTGGACGCGGTTCATGCCGCCGATCCACCGCTCGGGGTCGCCGGCCCTGGCCTGGTAGTACCCGGCGACCTCGGGGTGCGGCAGGACGAGGAAACGGTCGGCGGCGATGGCGTCGAGCAGCGCGCCGGCGACGACCTCGGGCTCGATGGCGGTGGGGGCGAGGACGAGTTCGCCGGCCGATCCTGCGGCGTCGAGCATGTCCGTACGGACGCCCTGCGGGCAGATCGCGTGCACCTTCAGACCGCGGTGGCGGTAGGTGAGGGAGAGCCATTCGGCGAAGGCGTACGCGCCGTGCTTGGAGACGCTGTACGGGGCGGCGCCGATCATCGTGAGCAGTCCGGCGGCCGACACGGTGGACACGAAGCGGCCGCTGCCGCGTTCCAGCCACTCGGGGAGCAGGGCGCGGGCAGCGCGCACATGGGCCATGACGTTGACGTCCCAGGCGGCGGCCCACACCTCCTCGTCGGCGAACGCGTCGCCGGGCGAGCCGAGTCCGGCGTTGGCGCACCAGATGTCGATGCCGGTGCCGGTCGCCGCGAGCGCGGCGCGGGCCTCGTCGACGACGGCGGAGGCGTCGCCGGGCACGGCGAGGGCGCCGATCTCGTCGGCGACGGCCCGGGTGCGGCCGGGGTCGAGGTCGTTGACGACGACCCGCGCCCCCTCGGCGGCGAACCGGCGGGCGAGCGCGGCGCCGATGCCGCCGGCCGCGCCGGTCACGACCACTCCCTTGCCCTTGAGCGCGCTCATCGGGGTCCACCTCTCCTCGGGTAGCGGGTCGCGGGTCGCGAGGCCGGTCCGCGGGGCCGTACGCCCGTGCGGTCCCGTGGTCATCGTCCACAGCCTCCGACCGGCGCCCGCGCAGACTAACCGGTCGGTACGGAGCCGGGGAAGAGCCGAACTCGGCGCTCCCGCCGGGGGATTCCTCGCGCACGCCTCCTCCCGCGAAGGCCCGGCGGACGCTAGCGTGCGTGCCCATGTCAGGGAAGGCGATCAAGGAGGTTTCTTCATGAGCCTGTCCAGGCGGGGTCCGTCCCGGCGTGGTCTGCTGGCCGCGGGTGGCGGCATCGTGGCGGCGGCGGGAGTGGGGGCGGGCGCGGCACCCGCGGCGGCGGACGCGCCGCCCGGCAAGGGCCGTACGGTGCGCACCGGCTTCGACCGGCTCGCCGACGGCGGTTACGCGCGGCTCGCCGGGCAGCGCGTCGGCGTGGTCACCAACCCGACCGGCATCACCGCCGAGGCCCGGCACCTGGTGGATGTGATGCACGCCGACGAACGGGTCGACCTGGTCGCCGTCTTCGGCCCCGAGCACGGTTTCCGGGGGACGGCGCAGGCGGGCGGTTCGGAGGGCCGGTACGACGATCCGGCGACGGGGCTGCCGGTCTACGACACGTACACCAAGAGCGGGCAGCCGCTGGCGGACGTGTTCACGGCCTCCGGGGTCGACACCGTCGTCTTCGACATCCAGGACGTCGGCGCCCGCTTCTACACGTACATCTGGACGCTGTACGACTGCATGGAGGCGGCCGCGCTCGCCGGGAAACGTTTCGTCGTCCTGGACCGGCCGAACCCGGTGACCGGGCGGGCGGCCCTCGGCCCCGTGCTCGACCGGGCGTACGCGACCTTCGTGGGCCGCGAACCGATCGCGCAGGCGCACGGGATGACGGTCGCGGAGCTGGCCCGGCTGTTCAACGCGGAGTTCCTGGCGAAGCCGGTGGCCCTGGAGACGGTGGCCGCGACCGGCTGGCACCGGACGGACTTCTTCGACGCGACCGGGCTGCCGTGGGTGCCGCCGAGCCCCAACATGCCGACGCCGGACACCGCGCTGGTCTACTCCGGCACCTGTCTGTTCGAGGGCACCAATCTCTCCGAGGGGCGCGGCACCACCCGGCCGTTCGAACTGCTCGGCGCGGAGGGGATCGACGGGGCGTGGGCGGAGGCCGCGGGCGCGCTCGGGCTGCCGGGGGTGCGCTTCCGGGAGGCGTATTTCGCGCCGACGTTCTCGAAGTTCCAGGGGAAGACGGTGGGCGGGGTGCAGCTGATGGTGCACGATCGCGCCGCCTTCGATCCGGTACGGACCGGGATCGCGCTGCTCGTGACGGCGCGGCGGGCGTGGAGCGGGTTCGCCTGGCGGCCGGACGACTGGATCGACAAGCTGACCGGTTCGGCGCGGGTGCGCACGATGATCGACGCGGGGGCGCCGGTGGACGAGGTCGTCGGGGCGTGGGAGGCGGACCTGAAGGCGTTCCGGGCGATGCGGAAGGCGTATCTGATGTACCACTGACGCCCCGCCGGGACGGCTGGCAGGGCGGCCGGGGAAGGGGGGGCTTACGGGGTGGGGCTGGCCCCCTGGAGTGACGGGTGGGGCCGGGATGGTCCCGCCCTCGGCCGGCGGCGAGGCTGGGATCATGAACACGTTACGCACCCGCCGCCGCTTCCTCCGCCCGCTCGCCGCTCTGCTGGCCGCCGTCGCCGTCGGCCTTCCGGCCCCCGCCGCCATCGCCGCCCCGGCCGCCATCGCCGCTCCGGCCGCCGGAGGACCGGCGTCCGCCTCCGATCCGGTGCGCGAACTCCGCGCCGCCGCAGGGCCGTTGACCGATGTCCCGACCCTGGAGCGGATCGTCGGCTCGGCGAAGGTGGTGGGGATCGGCGAGGCCACCCACAGCTCCACCGAGTTCTTCGCCGCCAAGCACCGGATCTTCGAGGAACTGGTCGAACGGCGCGGGTTCACCACCTTCGCGCTGGAGGCCAACTGGAGCACCGGCCTGCTCGTCGACGACTACGTCCGCCACGGCCGGGGCGACATCGCCACGATCATGCGGGACGAGTTCCAGAACTCCTATGCCTTCTGGGACACCGCCGAATACCTGGATCTGTTCACCTGGATGCGCCGGCACAACCTGCGCCACCCGGAACACCCGGTCCATTTCATGGGCAACGACCTCGGCTACGCGGGCCCGAACCTCTTCGACAAGGTCACCGACTACGTGGCCCGCACCCGTCCGGCCCTGCTCCCCCGCTTCCGCGAGCTGTACCGCACCTCGCGGCCGACCGGTGACGACGTCGACGCCTGGATGAACGCGTACATGTTCAAGCCGGGTGCCGAACGGCGCGCGATGGGCGAGAACGTCCGGCAGGCGCTCGACCTCCTCCGGCGGCAGGGCCCGGCGGGCCCGGACCGCGCGGCGCGCGAGGCGTACACCTGGGCCGTACAGCACGCCCGGGCCATCGCCCAGGTCGGTACGGAGTATGCGTACGACTTCATGACCGACGAGGGTGTCGCCGGGGCCATGCTCTACCGCGACCGGGTCATGGCCGAGAACACCGTGTGGTGGCAGCGGCACACCGGCGACCGGATGGTGCTGTCCGCGCACAACGACCACGTCGGCTACCGCTCGGCGGTCCCCGCCACGTACCCGCGCACCCAGGGCTCGTTCCTGCGCGACGCGCTCGGCCGCGACTACGTGGCGCTCGGGTCCGCCTTCGGGCAGGGCTCGTTCAACGCGCACGACTCGCGGGAGGAGGGCGAGCCGGTACGGACGTTCACCGTCGGGCCGCTGGGCGCGGACAGCAACGCGGCCGTCCTGGACCGGGTCTCGGACCGTCCCTTCCTGCTCGATCCGCGCCGGGCCACCCCGGCGGCGCGGACCTGGCTGGCCACCGCCCGGCCGAGCCGGTCGATCGGCACCACGTACCCGTGGCCGGGTGACGTGTCCGACGTGTCGCTCTCCCGTTCCTTCGACGCGGTCGCGTACTTCCCGCGGATCTCGGCGGCGAAGCTGCGCCACTGACGTCGGGCCGACGACTGGCCGGCGCCGCGCGCGGGAAGAATCCCGGCGGACGCCCGTGGCCGGGCCGCGGCGAGTGCCCCATGAACGGCCGGGGCCCCGCGCCGTGCCGTCCCGGCTCGCGGGCGAGGCGCACCTCGACGCGGAGGGACGGGGCCATGGCCAAGACGGTGACGAGTGTCGGGCCGTACCAGCAGATCGTTTTCGACAAGGACGGCGACGGGCCTGCCGGGCAGGCGCGGGCGCTCGCCGCGCTCGCCCGGCAGGGATGCACGGACCTGGTGGTGTTCACGCACGGCTGGAACAACACGCCGTCGTCGGCCACCGGGCTCTTCGACCGCTTCCTCGCCCCCTTCCCCCGGGTGGCGGGCAAGGCGGCACGGCTCGGGTACGCGGGCCTGGTGTGGCCCTCGATGATGTTCTCCGACGAACCGGTGCCCGACTACGCGGCGGTGGCCTCGGTCGTGCCGGAGCGGGCGGCGGTGGTCGCCCGGCTCGCGGAGCTGGCCGGGGCGGAACCGGCGGACGAGGCCGCGTTCGCGGAGTTCGCGGGGCTGCTGCGGGAGTTGGCGGGGGTGGCGGACGGGCCGGGCTCCGCGTCCGGTCCCGGCACGGGTGGCATAGGCACCGGCGCTGGTGCCGGTGCTGGTGCCGGAGTGGAGGTGCCGGGGTTCCTCGTCGGGGATCCTCGGACGGTGTACGCGATGTTCGCCGACGCGCGCGATGCCGTGGCGGGAGCGGGGTCGGCGGCAGGCGCGGGTGCGGGTGTGGGGGCAGCCGAGTTGTTCGGCGGCGATCCGGTGAAGCGGCTGTGGCGGGGCGCCAAGGAGGCGCTGCGGCAGGCGACGTACTACACGATGAAGCGCCGCGCGGGGGTGGTCGGCGAGCACGGGCTCGGTCCGCTGCTCGGCGAACTCGCCCGGCTGGCGCCGGGGCTGCGGGTCCATCTGACCGGGCACAGCTTCGGCGGCCGGCTGGTCGCGCACGCGCTGCGCGGACTGCCCGAGGGCGTGCGGACCGTGAAGTCGGTGACGCTGTTCCAGGGCGCCTTCTCCCATTACGCGTTCACCGACCGGGTGCCGTACGGCAGGGCCCGGCCCGGCTCGCTGCCGGGGCTCCAGGCGCGGATCGACGGGCCGCTGGTCGCCTGCCACTCCGCGCACGACACCGCGCTCGGGATCTTCTACCCGCTGGCGTCCCGGGTGGCCCGGGACGACGACTCGCTGCTCGGCGACGACCGCCGCTGGTGGGCCGTGGGCCACGACGGCGTCCAGGCCGTCCCCGGCACGGCCGCCGTCCCGCTGGCGGCGGCGCTGCGCGACGGGCTGCCCGCCTCGGGCTGTGTGAACGTGGACGCCGCCGCGGTGGTGTCCGAGCACAGTGACATCTGCCACGAGGAGCTGGCCCGGGTGGTGGCCCGGGCCGGGCGCTTCGCCTGAGGTGGGACAGGGTGCGGCGGGACGGGACACCGTCGTGTCGACCGGGCTTCGGTGTCCCCCATACGAGTGATCGAATCAATAAATGGAACAGGAAAGGCCGTTCGTTCGTCCCTCTGATGACGCCGAAGTGTCAGCGACGGAGGGTGGCAGGACATGGCCGGGTTCCGAAGTCTCGCGGGACAGGTTCGCGATCCGCGGTGCGACACGGCCTTGCGCCGGTACGCGCTGCGCAAGTGCCTGGAGCGGTTCGCGCCGTACGGTCACCGGGCGACCTGGGACCATCTGTGCCGCCGGCACGGCTTCGGCCCGGAGGACCGGGACGCCGATCCGGCGCGGTTGGTGGCCGCGCTGGAGGAGCTGGAGCGGGCCCGGGCGATCTGGCTCGCGTACGAGACGGAGTACGCCGAGCGGCGGCGACTGGAGAAGCGCGACGGGCTGCGCAGACCGGCCGCGCTCGACGCCTGGCACCGCCGGATCTGGGGCGGCAACGGGGTGGCCCGCTGCGACGACCCGGACCGTCATCCGGCGGAGCCGCTGCCGGAGGTGATGGACCGGCTGGTGACCGCGCTGCGGCGGGGGCCGGGCGATGGGTGCCCGGTGTGCGCGGGGGCCCACGTCGAGTGGCGCACCGGAGGCACCGGGGACGAGCCGTGGTTCGGACCGGTGTGCGCGGACTGCGGCATACGCATACCCCGCCCCGTCCTGGCACCCCGGCCCCGGACGCGCACGCGCGAGGAGGGTGCGCGCGAGGAGGCCGTCTCCCGGCTGGTGCGGGCGGCGTGAGCCCGGGCGCCGCGTACGCCGTTCGCCAGGTGACTTCGCGGGTCCTCGTCCGCCCGGTCGCACGGTTCGTGGCGCGGTTCGTGGAGCGGTTCGTGGCGCGGTCCGTCGTACGGTCGGGCGTGCTGTCGGGCGTACGGTACGGCAGGGCATCGGTCCCGCCGGTGCTCCGCCGAGGGGCGCCGGTGAAGAGGGCGAGGCCGGCTGCGGGTCGGCCGTCCGTCGCGCCCGGCCCTTTCCGTCCTCCGCCCCTTCCGCGCTCAGCTCTTTCTGCGCTCGCCCAGCAGGCGCGAGCCCGTGATCTGCTCGCCGAAGACGTCGTCGGGGTTGGACAGCACGCAGGTCTCCAGCGACAGACAGCCGCAGCCGATGCAGTCCGTCAGATGGTCGCGCAACCGGCCGAGCCGGCTTATCCGCTCGTCGAGTTCCGCCCGCCATGCCTTGGAGAGCCGGGCCCAGTCCTCATGGGTGGGGGTGCGCTCCTCGGGCAGCTGGGCGAGCGCCTCGCGCACGGTGGCGAGCGGGATGCCGACGCGCTGGGCGGCCCTGATGAAGGCGACCCGGCGCAGGGTGTCCCGGCAGTAGCGGCGCTGGTTGCCACTGGTGCGGCGACTGGCGATCAGCCCTTTTGACTCGTAGAAGTGCAGGGCCGAGACGGCCGCTCCGCTACGCGCGGACAGCTGGCCGACGGTGAGCTCTTGGATCTTCTCGGGAATCTGCGGCACCCACCCGACCCTACGTCAACCCCCGTGGGACGCACGGGTCGTGGTTCGGACCACCGCCAGTCCACCGGTCCGTCGGTCCACCACTGGTCCGCCAACGGTCCGCGCCGGTCCGGTCCGGGGCCGGCCCGCCGCCCGCCCCGGACCGGCGCATTGACAGGACGCCACCCGCCCCACAACATGCTGAGCAGTCGCTTAGGCGTATGCGTCCCGTGTGCGCCCGCGTTCGAGCAGGAGCACGAGAGGGAGCGGAACATGGCCGAGCCGAGGATCTTCACCTCCGCCGAGGAGCTGCGCGCCGCGGTCGGCGAGCAGTTGGGGCACAGCGACTGGCTGGAGATCGAGCAGGACCGCATCGATCGGTTCGCCGACGCCACCGGCGACCACCAGTGGATCCATGTCGACCCGGAGCGCGCCGCCGCGGGCCCCTTCGGGCGGACGATCGCGCACGGCTATCTGACGCTGTCGCTGCTGCCGGCGCTGGTCCCGCAGGTCATGCGGGTCGAGGGCATGAAGATGGGTCTCAACTACGGCACCGAGAAGGTCCGTTTCCCCGCCCCGGTGCCGGTCGGCTCCCGGCTGCGCGCCACCGCCGTGCTCACCGAGGTGCGGGAGGCCGGCGGCGGCGTGCAGGTCACGGCGAAGGTGACCGTGGAACGCGAGGGCGGCGACAAGCCGGTGTGCGTCGCCGAGTCGGTGTCCCGCTACTACTTCTGAGCCCCGGCCCCGGTCGCCCCCGTGTCCGTGTCCGTGTCCGCCCCGGCGTCCGTACGGGCGCCCACCATGCGCAGCACGAGGTCGGCGTAGAGCGCGCCGACCTCGTCGGCGGTGCGCCGGCCCTGGGTGGTGAACCAGCGCGAGACGTCGATGCAGAGGGAGAGCACGGCGACGGTCGTCCCGGCCACGTCCGGGACGTCGAACTCGCCGCTCGCCACGCCCTCCTCGATGATCCGCCGCACCGTCGCGTCCGACTCGCGGCGCAGCGCCACGATCTCGGTGCGGTGCTCGGGGACGAGGGCGTCCAGCTCGTACTGCACGACCCGGGCGGTGGTGTGCCGCTCGGCGTGCCAGCGGACGAAGGACCGTACGGCGGCGGCGAGGCGCTCGGCGGCCGTTCCTTCGTCGTCGGCGGCGTCGCGCAGGATCTCCAGGGCCTTGTCGTGCCCGATCCGGCTGATCCGGTGGAGCAGCTCTTCCTTGGTCTTGTAGTGGATGTAGAGCGCGGCCGGGCTCATCCCGGCGCGGCCCGCGATGTCGCGGGTCGTGGTGGCGTGGTAGCCGCGCTCGGCGAACGCCTCGACGGCCGCGATCAGCAGACGCCGGGCGGCCTCGGGTGTGACCTCGACCCACGGAGTGTCCTCGCCGCCGGGCGTCTTCTCCGTCTCCTCCGCCGCGCTCATCGCACTCTCCTCTTCGGGCCGTCACAGGGACGAACACCATACAACGAAGGTGAGCAAGCGCTTAGAGGCTGACGGGGCAGGTCACGCCCCTCCACGGGGGAAACGAGACCCGGGCCGGGAGGCCGGGCCGGCCGCTCGCGCCCGCCCCCATGGACGCACCCATGGACGCACCCATGGCCATCCTCGGACTCAGAATGCGGAGACGCTCGTCAGCGCCCGCCCGATGATGAGCTTCTGGATCTGGCTCGTGCCTTCGTAGAGGGTCATCACGCGGGCGTCGCGCAGCAGCTTCCCGACCGGGTACTCGTCGATGTAGCCGTAGCCGCCGAAGACCTGGAGGGCGTTGTTCGCGGCCCGGACGGCGGCCTCGGAGGCGTACAGCTTGGCCTTGGAGGCGGCGGTGGCGAACTCCTCGCCCCGGTCGATCAGATCGGCGACCCGCCAGGTGAGCAGCCGGGCGGCGTCGACGTCCACGGCGATGTCGCTGATCAGCTCCTGGACCAGCTGGTACGAGGCGATGGGCCGGCCGAACTGCTCGCGCTCGCCGGCGTAGCGCACGGCCGCGTCGAGCGCGGCCTGGGCGATCCCGACGCAGCCGGCGGCGACCGACATCCGGCCCTTGGCGAGCGCGGACATGGCGACGGCGAAGCCCTTGCCCTCGGGGCCGAGGAGCGCGCTCTCGGGTACGCGGACGCCGTCGAGAACCAGTTCGGCCGTGGCCTGGCCGCGCAGGCCGAGCTTGCCGTGGATGGCCCGGCGGGTCAGTCCGGGGGTGTCGGCGGGGACGAGGAAGGCCGAGACGCCCCGGTGGCCGGGGTCGTCGCCGGTGCGGGCGAAGAGCAGGACGACATCGGCCCAGGTGCCGTTGGTGATGAACATCTTGGTGCCGCTGATCGCGTACGTCCCGGTGGCGGGGTCGTGGACGGCGCGGGTGGCGAGGTTCCCGGCGTCGGAGCCGGTGCCCGGCTCGGTGAGACCGAAGCAGCCGAGGGCGTCACCGGCGGCGAGCCGGGGCAGCCAGGTCCGCTTCTGCGCCTCGTCACCCCAGGCCGCGATGGTCTTGGCGACCAGCCCGAGGGAGACGGAGACGATGCCCCGGACGGCGGAGTCGCCCCGGCCCAGCTCCTCGGTGACGAGGCAGTACGAGAGATGGTCGCCGCCCGAGCCGCCGTACTCCTCGGGGAGAGTCAGCCCCAGGAAGCCGACCGCTCCGAGCTTCTCGACGATGGCCCGGTCGACCTGCTCGGCGCGGTCCCAGGCGGTGGCGTGCGGGGTGATCTCGCGGGCGACGAAGTCCTCGGCGAGCCGCCGTATCGCCGTCTGCTCCTCGCTGAGCCCCAGGTCCACCGCGCCACCCGCCCGCTTAATTAACACTGCTAGTTTTATGGGTCCCGCCTACTATGTGCGCCATGGCCCGACCGCGCAAGCCCCTCCTCAGTCGTGACCTCATCGTCGAGGCGGCGGGCGCGCTCGTGGACACCGAGGGGCTCGCCGCCCTGTCGACCCGCCGCCTCGCGGCCGAACTGGGCGTGAGCGGGCCCTCCCTCTACAACCACTTCCGTACCAAGGACGAGATCCTGGACGCGGTCGCGGACACCGTCAGCGCCAAGGTCGACCTGTCGATGTTCGCGCCGGACGACCCCCGGGACTGGCGCACGGCCCTGAACGACTGGGCCCTCTCCTACCGCGCCGCGCTCGCCCGGCACCCCCACCTCGTGCCTCTGCTCGCCCAGGGCCCCGGCCGCCGCCCGGCCGGTCTGAAGGTCGCCGACACGGTCTTCGGGGCGATGGTCCGCGCGGGCTGGCCGGCCGCCCAGGCCACGTACATCGGCGCGTTGATGCGCTACTTCGTCACCGGCTCCGCCCTCGGCTCCTTCGCCCGAGGCTTCGTCGACGACGAGACCGCGTACGACCCGGCCGACTACCCTCACCTCGGCCAGGCCCATCTGCTCGCGGAACACCGCGAGAAGGTGGACGAGGGGGCGTTCGCGACAGGGCTGCGGGCCCTGCTCGACGGCTTGCAGACGCAGTACGACACGGGGACGGGGGACGGGTGGGGGACATCGGCGACGGCGACGGCACCACGGGACGCGCGCCGGACATCGGGACGGGGCTCGGGCTCGGGCTCGGGACGGGACTCGGCGCGGAGCTCGTAGCGGCGGTCCGGGCGGGGGACGCGGAGGCGGTGGAACGGCTGCTCGACGCGGGCGCCGATCCCGACACGCTCGCCGAGGACGGGCTGCCGGTGCTGTGCCTGGCGATCGACGCCTACGCCGAGCAGGTCGCCGACGCCCTGATGCACGCGGGTGCCGACCCGGACCGAGTGCTGCCGGACGGTACGACTCCCCTGCTGCGGGCGATCGAGGGCGGTTCCTACGGGATCTACCTGGGGCTCCTCGGCAAGGACCCCGGCCTCCGGCTGCGCGGACCCGCCGCCGACCGGGCGCTCGCCCTCGCGCGGAACCGGTACGAGCGGTGCCTCGTGGCTCCCGGGGAGCGGACCAGGGTCCAGGACGGCGACTGGTGGGGGCACCTCGACGAACTGACCCTGGACGGGCGCACGGTACGCACCGGGCACGGGGCGATCCTCACCGACCTCGAATGGACACAGCGCCTCCTCACCCCCGTCGAGGAACTGGCCGACCGCGCGGTGGCACATCCCGACCCCGATCACGTGGACTGGGGGAGCGCGCTCCATGTGCTCACCAAGCGGCGCAGCGTGCGGACCTGGTCGGCCGTCGCCTCGCTGCGGCACCACCCGGACCCCGACCGTCGGCGGTTCGCCGCGGACGTCCTGCGCTGCCTGACGCTCCTCGAGGGGGAGGACACCACCCCCTCCTTCGAGCGGGAGACGAGCGAACTGCTCGCGGCCTGGGCGGTGGAGGAGAGCGACCCCCGGGTCCTCGCGGACGTGCTGTCCGCCTGGGGGACCGAGCACGAACACCCGGACATGGTGGCCACCGGTCTGCGGCACGCCGACCACCCGAGCCCGCTCGTCCGCGCGGCCGTACCGGACTGTCTGGACGCGAGCCCGCTCGCCCCGGCCGCCCGGGCCGCGCTCCTGACCCTGGCCCGGGACGAGGACGCCACGGTGCGCCGTCACGCGTGTGCCGTACTCGGCCGCCGGCACGACGGCTCCCCCGCCGTTCGGGCGTGCCTGGTCGGCCTGGCCCGGGACCCCGACGCCGAGGTCCGCTGGTGTGCGGCGGAGCGCCTGTCCGAATCCGACGACCACGCGCCCGAGATCGCCGACGCGCTCGCCGGACTGCTCGGCGAGGAGAAACAGCTGGTACGGGTGATCGCCGCGTACGGCCTGATGTGCCGCGACGATCCGCGCACCGCCGACGGCTACGCCCGGATCGGGCCGCCGGGGCCCGGGCTCGAACACGACCACCGCTGGTCCCGGCTGTGGGACCGGCACCGGCGGCGCGAGCAGGGGTACGGGAACACTTCGGCCGCCGCCGAACAGTGACCGCGGCATCCTTGATGCCATGGCCCCCCGACACCTCGCCGCCCTCGCCGCCCTCTTCGCCGACGAGACCCGCGCCGCCTTCCTGCTCGCGCTGCTCGACGGACGGGCCTGGACCGCCGGCGAGCTGGCCCGGCACGCGGGCGTCGCCGCCTCCACCGCGAGCGAGCACCTGGGCAAGCTGGTCGCGGGCGGGGTCCTCGCGGAGGAGCGGCAGGGCCGACACCGGTACGTACGTCTCGCCGACCCCGGGATCGCGCACCTCGTCGAGGATCTGGCCGCCCGCTCCGAACCGGCCGTTCCCGAACCGCCGCGTGGTCTGCGGGCGGTGCGCGCCGGCGAGGCGATGGCGCGCGGGCGCACCTGTTACGACCATCTCGCCGGGCGGCTCGGCATCACGCTCACCGATGCCCTGACCGCGCGCGGACTGCTCCGCCAGGACACCGGGTTCGCCCTCACCGACGGGGGCCTCGCCTGGTTCGCGGCCCTCGGTGTGCCGCTCACGTCCCCCGCCGGCAAGGACGGTAGGGCAGTGAAGAAGGAGCAGGAGGGAAAGGAGGGGCAGGGCGGGAAGGGACGGCGGCCGGTCGCCCGCGGCTGTCTGGACTGGACCGAGCGCCGGCCGCACCTGGCCGGCCTCGCGGGCGCGGCGCTGTGCCGGCACGCGCTGGACGCCGGGTGGTGCGTACGGATCGGGTCCGGGCGGGCGGTGAAGGTGACCGCCGACGGGGAGCGGGCCCTGGAGTCGCTGCTCGGCATCGAACCGGCGGCGCTGCGCTGAACCGGGTGGTGGTCCGGGAGGCCCGCGATGCCCCGCTGCCCCGCTGTCCCGCTGTCCCGCTCGCCCAGGGAAGCCCAGGGGAGCCCGCCGGAACGACTCCTTCCGCCCGCCGGTCGGAGCCGTGCCCGGGACCGTACGGTGAACACCGAACGATTCCGGCCGTACCGTCGTGCCATGCCGACCATGCCGACCATGCCGAACCGAACCTCCCGACGCGCGCTCGCCGCTGCCGGGGTCACCGTCGTCCTGTGGGCCTCCGCCTTCGTCTCCATCCGCAGCGCGGGAGCCGCCTACTCCCCCGGCGCCCTCGCGCTCGGCCGGCTGCTCGCCGGATCGCTCGTCCTCGGGACCGTCCTGCTGATCCGGCGCGAGGGGCTGCCGCCCCGGGCCGCCTGGCGCGGCATCGGCATATCCGGGCTCCTGTGGTTCGGGGCGTACATGGTGGTGCTCAACTGGGGTGAGCAGGAGGTCGACGCGGGCACGGCCGCGATGGTCGTGAACATCGGCCCGATCCTGATCGCCCTGCTCGGCGCCAAGGTGCTCGGCGAGACGCTGCCGCCCCGGCTGCTCGCGGGCATGGCGGTGTCCTTCGCGGGCGCGATCGCCGTCGGGCTCTCCATGTCGGGCGGATCGGGCGGCGGGCACGCCTCCGTCCTGGGTGTGGTGCTGTGCCTGCTGGCGGCGATGGCGTACGCGGGCGGGGTGGTCTCCCAGAAGCCGGCGCTCGCGCACGGCAGCGCGCTCCAGGTGACGACGTTCGGCTGTCTGGTCGGCACGGTGGCGTGTCTGCCGTTCGCCGGACGGCTCGTCGAGGAGGCGGGCCGGGCACCGCTGTCCGCGACGCTGAACATGCTCTACCTCGGCGTCTTCCCGACCGCGCTGGCCTTCACCACCTGGGCCTACGCCCTGGCCCGGACGACGGCGGGCCGGATGGGCGCGACGACGTACGCCGTACCCGCCCTGGTGGTGCTGATGGCCTGGCTGTTCCTCGGCGAGCTGCCGGGGCTGCTCACGCTGGCCGGCGGCGCGCTGTGCCTGGCGGGCGTGGCGGTGTCCCGCTCCCGGCCGAGGGCCGCCGTGACGGCCGCCGCCCCGGCCGGGTCCGCGCGGCGCGAGCCCGACCAGCGGCGCGAGACCGTCTGACCGTCCGACCGTCTAGAAGACGACGAGCGCGCGGCCGCCCTTGCCCGCCCGCAGGGCGTCGAAGGCGGCCGGGATGTCGTCCAGGGTGATCCGGTCGGTGACCAGGGAGCCCGGGTCGAGGCGGCCCGCGCGGATGTTCTCGGCGAGAACCGGCAGGTCGCGGGCCGGGTCGGAGTTTCCGTAGACGCAGCCGGACAGGGTCCGGCCCCAGTGGAAGATCTCCAGGGCGTTGAAGGAGACCTGCTGGTCCTTGCCGCCGATGCCGACGACCGTGGTCCGGCCGCCGCGCCGGGTGGACTCCCAGGCGGCCCGGATGGTGACCGCGCGGCCGACGCATTCGAGGGCCACGTCGACGCCGTGGCCGCCGGTCAGTTTCCGGATGTCCTTGGCGGTGGTGTCGGAGGCGACGACGTACGCGGTGGCTCCGGCGGCCCGGGCCAGGGCCTCCTTCTCCGGCGACACGTCGACGGCGACGATGGCCGAGGCCCCGGCGGCGCGGGCGGCCTGGAGGGTCGCGAGGCCGACCCCGCCGACGCCGAACACCGCGACGGTCTCGCCCGCCCGGACCCGGGCGGAGTGGTGGACGGCGCCCCAGCCGGTGAGGACGGCGCAGCCGAGCAGGGCGGCCTCGGTGAGCGGTACGCCCTCGGGCGCGGGCAGGACACAGCCGGCCGCGACGACGGTCTCCTCGGCGAAGGCGGCAACGTTGAGGCCCGGGTGGAGCTCGGTGCCGTCCTCGGTGCGGGCGTGGACGGCGGCGGCGCCGGACAGCGCGTCGAGGCAGAGCCACACCTCGCCGAGCGAGCAGGGGTGGCAACGGCCACAGGACGGCGCCCAGTTGAGGACGACGCCGTCGCCAGGGGCCACATGGGTGACGCCCTCGCCGACGGCGACGACCGTGCCGGCGCCCTCGTGGCCGAGCACGGCGGGGACGGGGACCCGCAGGGTGCCGTCGGACAGCGACAGATCGGAGTGGCACACCCCGGCGGCGGCGAGTCGGACCCGTACCTGACCGGGTCCGGGGGCGGGCAGTTCGATGCCGGTGATCTCCAGCGGAGAACCGACGGCGGGCAGAACGGCGGCACGGATCACGCGGGTGTCTCCTCGGTGTCGAAACGCGCGTACGGAGAGCGCCGGGCCGGCCGGGGACGGGCCCCGCCGGCCCCGGGACCGGCGCCCGGAACGAGGATCCCGCAGCGGGGTTCGCGGCGGGGTCCCGGTCGTGCGGCCCGGATCCGGGGGCCGGGGCCCCACCGTCACCGGGCGGGCCCGGGGCTTGGGGATCCGGGGGCTCGGGAATCCGGGGCCTTGGAGACCCCGGGGCTGGGGAATCGGGGACTCGGGGACCCCTGGTTCGCAGGCCCCGGGTTCGGCCGGGCCCGGTTCGGGGGTGCGAGGGTTCGGGCGGGCCCAGGGATCCGGGGTATCCGAGGGCCCGGGCGGGCCCTCGGGGTCAGAACTGGAGGGACTTGGTCTGGAGGTACTCGGCCAGACCGTGGACGCCGAACTCGCGGCCGACGCCGGACTGCTTCCAGCCGCCGAACGGGGCCAGCGGGTTGAACCGGCCGCCGTTGATGTCGACCTGGCCGGTCTCCATCCGGCGGGCGAAGGCGACGGCCGCCTCCGGCTCGCCCCACACGGCGCCGGCGAGCCCGTACACGGTGCCGTTGGCGAGCGCGAGGGCGTGGTCCTCGTCCTCGTACCGGAGGATCGACACGACCGGGCCGAAGATCTCCTCCTGGGCGATGGTCATGTCGGGGGTGACGTCGGCGAAGACGGTCGGGGCGACGAAGTAGCCGGTCCCGCACGGGGCTTCGGGCCCGCCGGCGACGAGCCGGGCGCCCTCGGCGACACCCTGCTCGATGTAGCCGCGGACCCGGTCGCGCTGCCGGGCGCTGACGAGGGGGCCGATGCGTTCGCCCGGGACGTACTTGGCGGCGGCCGTGACGGCGAGCTCCACCGCTTCGTCGTACTGGTCGGTGTGCACAAGCATCCGGGTCCAGGCGCTGCACGTCTGGCCGGAGTTGGTCATGACGTTGGCGACGCCGACGGCGACGGCCCTGCCGAGGTCGGCGCCGGGCAGGATGACGTTGGCGGACTTGCCACCGAGTTCGAGGGCCACGCGCTTGACCGCGCCCCCGGCGAGCGCGCCGATGGCGCGGCCGACGGCGGTGGAGCCGGTGAAGGAGACCAGGTCCACATCGGGGTGCTCGGCGAGGGCCTGCCCCGCGACCGGGCCGAGTCCGGTGACGAGGTTGAACACCCCGGCCGGCACGCCCGCGTCGTGCACGGCCTCGGCGAAGAGCTGCGCGGTCAGCGGCGTGTCCTCGGCGGGCTTGAGGACGAGGGTGCAGCCGGCGGCGAGGGCCGGGGCGACCTTGGCGACGATCTGGTGGAGCGGGTAGTTCCAGGGGGTGATGGCGGCGACGACGCCGACCGGCTCGGAGTAGACCGTGGAGTTGCCGACCTTCTCCTCGAAGGGGTGAGTGGCGGCGAGTTCGGCGTACGAGCCGGCGACCGTGACCGGCAGGGCGGCGTGCACTCCGGCGGCGAGCCGGGGCGGGGCGCCCAGTTCGGTGGTGACCGTGGCGGCGATCTCCTCGGCGCGCGCGGCGAGCGCGTCGCGGAGCGCGGTGAGCCGGGCGGCCCGCTCTACGGGCGGGGTGGCCGCCCAGCCGGGCAGCGCGGCGCGGGCGGCCCGTACGGCGGCGTTCACGTCCTCGGCGGTCCCGGCCGGGACATGGGCGACGACCTCTTCGGTCCACGGGTCGATCACGGCGATCGTCTCCGGGGAGGCGGGAGCGCGCCACTCTCCGCCGATGTACATCGCGTCGTGGACCTTCATCCGCTCGCTCCTTGCCTTCACCGCTTGTCTCGGGTCCGCGGGTCCGCGAACCCGCCGGCCCAAACTAGCGCCGTTAGTTTTCATGCGCCAGGGCCCTTCGCGCATGGCGCCGGGATGTGCGGGCCCGGGGCGCGGGAGGGGGCGCCGGGGTGCGCGGTCCGGAAACGGCGGGTCCGGCGGCTGGGGTCTTACGGGTCGGGGACTTGAGCCGGTGCCACCGGATTGCGACGGCCGGGACCGGGGGGCCGAGCCCTGGCAGGCCAGGACCGGGGTCCGGAAACTCGGGCGTCGGGGCGTGGCGGCAGGGTGCGCCGCGCCCCGGCGCGCGGCCGCGCGAGGCGGATCGGCCCGGCCCCCGGACGGCAGGCCGGCGGACCGGCCGGCCACGGAGGGGTCCGGCGCGGGAGCGGATGCCCGCGCCGAACCCCTCCGCCGCCGTCCTGGGGCGGGCACACCCGGAAGCGGGGAGCGGTCCCGAGGAGGAGGCGGGAACACCCGTACCGGGCGAGGACGGACCGCACGTCACATGGCAGGGCGGAGCGGCCCGTACAGCGGGCCGGACGGGCGCCCGCAGGGGGTGCGGGCTCCTTCCGGCTCCCTGGCCATCCTGCGTGCCGGGCCGTGGAAGCGGAAGCACCTGGCAAGTTCTCGCCACACCGGACACGCCGGACACGCCGGACACGCCGGGCACGCCGTACGGGCGGACCGGCAGGACCAGGAGGACGGAGAGGGAAGAGGAGGGACAGGAAGGAAGGGGCAAGGGTGGGCCGGGTCGGGTCGGGGCGGGGCGTGAGACGGGGTCAGATCTGGCGGTCCACGCCGGTGAGATGGGCGAAGACCACGATGTTGGAGGCGTAGCCGTGCTTGCGGTCGAACGGTCCGCCACAGGTGAGCAGGCGCAGTTCGGCCCGGTCGGCGGGGCCGTACACCTCGCTGTCGGGGAAGGTCGCCTTGTCGTACGTACGGACCTTGTCGACCGTGAAGACGGCGACGCGGCCGTCGTCGCGGGCGATCCGGACCGTGTTGCCGGGGTTGAGCACGTTGAGGTTGAGGAAGATCGCCGGACCGGTCCGGGTGTCGCGGTGGCCGACCATGACGGCGGTGCCGCGTTCGCCTGGCGTGACGCCCTTCGCGTACCAGCCGACGACCCGGGGGTTGTCGACGGGCGGGACCGCGAGCTGCCCGGAGGCGTCGAGGTCCAGTCCGACGACCGGCGCCTGGATGGTGATCGCGGGGACGGCGAGGGCGGTGGGCCGGGAGGGCTTCAACGGTGCGAGTGGCGGCTGGGGCTTGGCCTGCGGCGCCACGACGGGACGGGCCGCGACCGGCGCCGCCACGCCGTGGCCGACCGGCGCCGCGGCGAGCACGGGGGCGGACGGCGGTTGGTCGTCCGCCGCCCACCACACCCCGCCGACGACCAGGGACACCGTCACGAGGAGGGTGCGGGCGAGCCGCCGGGTGCGACGGAGCCGTCGCTTCCGGCGGACCGTGGCACCACCGCGCGGGGCAGCCCCGCGCGGGTGGACCCGTCGCGGGCCCGTCCCACGCGGATACCCCTCGTGACGCGGATGCCGCTCGTGACGCGGGTGCCCCTGGTACGGGGACCGCGCGGACGGGCGCCGCTCGTACGAGGACCGCTCATACGGGGACGCGACCGCGACCCGGCCGGTGGACGCCGTCCCGGAGACCACGGCCCGGCCGGCGGACGCCGTCCCGCGCGGGGGAACGGACCTACGCGACGCCATCGTCGCGGCGGCGCGAGCGGCGGACGAGAATCAGACCCGCGGTACCCGCGAGCGCCGCGACGACGGCCGACCCGACACCGAAGGCGGTGCCGTCCCCGGAGGCCGCGACCATCTCGGCCGATCCACCGCCGCCCGCGCCGACCGGACCGTGCGGGCCGTGCGGCGGCCTGCCGCTGCCCGGGTGGTTGCCGGTGCAGTCGACCGTGAAGACCTTGTGCTTGGCGACGCCGGTCTCGCCCAGGAACCTCCAGGTGAGCTGGTAGGTGCCGTTCGGGAGCATGAGGTCGTTGGTGTGCCCGATGCCGACCGAGAGGTTGATCGAGCCGCTGAGGCTCGGCGTGGCCGACTTCGCCGGCTGCGGCAAGATCTCCCAGTCCACCAGCGCGAGGGTGTCGAAGTTGAAGGCGTCGAGGTAGAACCGGCAGACCTTGGTCTCGTCACTCAGGGAACCGACGGCGGTACCCGACAGATGGATCTTGACGTCACCGTTGTCGCCGGGGGCGGCGAAGGCCGCGGGCGCACTCGTCAGGGCCAGCGAACCGACGGCGAGCGCGGTCACGGCGGTGGACAGCAGGGGGCGGAGAGCCGGGGCGGTCATGCGGGATTCCTCCAGTCGTACCGATACCGAACCTATTGGCCGATAATCTGACTATTGGTCATCCCTTGACTACGCAGGGTGGCAACAAGCCGTGTCGCCCTCCGACTTCCACCCATCCGGCCCTGAGGCCACCCCCTCCGGGCCTTCCCCGAGACCCCCTCGGGGGTGAGTGCTCTGGGTACGCGTTCGGGGCTACGGCGCTTGGGGGGTGCACGCTTGGGGTGCGTGCGAGGTCAGTGGGCGCCGCCGGGGCCGACCAGCGCGGGAGCCAGATAGGCGTGCAGGAGGGCGCGGGTCTCGGCGACAAGCGCCGGGTCGCCGGAGGGGTCGGCACGGAAGGCGAGCCGGAGCAGGGCGTCGGTGGCCTCGACACAGACCAGCACCTTGCGGCGCAAGGTGTCGTCGGCGGGCCGGCCGAGGGGGCCGGCGATCAGTCCGCAGATACGGGCGGCGACCAGAGGGTTGGGGCTCTCGCCGGGGAAGTCCGACTCCACCTGCTCGCAGGGGGCGTCCGCGACATCCGGAACGCCCTCGGCGTCCTCGGTGCCCCCGGCATCCCCGGCATCCCCGGCGTCCGTGGCGTCCGTGGCGTCCACGATGGCGCAGGGGCCCGGGACGCCGAAGTCGACGAGGCCGAAGCCGGGCACGGTGCGCTTCATCGCGAGGTACGCGTCGAGGACGGCGTCGATGACCCGGCCGGCGTCGGCGGGCCGCACCTGCGGGGCGGCGCGGCCGCCGGAGGCGCCGTCACTTGAGCCCCCCTCATTCGAACCGCTCCCACTCCCACCTGAAGTGCCTTCACCCGAGACCCCGTCAATCTGGGCGCCGACCGGGGTGGCGGCCGGCGCGGCCGGGATCGCGGCGAGGCCGGCGGCGACGCGGGCCGCGTAGTGGTCGAGGTTGCGGTGGGCGAGGGCGGCGGCCATGGCCCGTTTGTTGCCGAAGAAGCGGTAGACCGACCCGATCGGGACACCCGCGCGGGCCGCGACGGCGCGGGTGCTCAACTGCTCGTACCCGGTCTCGTCGAGGAGTTCGGCGCACGCGTCGAGGATGCGGGTGAGGCGTTCGGCGCTGCGCCGCTGGACCGGGGCGCGCCGGAGCGCGGGCCCCGGCGCCGGGCGCGGGGCGGGTGACTGCGAGGCGGGCAGCTGCGGGGCGAGCGGGCGCGGGCTGGACTGGGGCACGGGGTCATCATGCCGGTCCGGCCGGGCTCAGGCGATGAGCAGACCGATGCCGCCGAGGGTGTACGCGATCATCAGCGCGAACAGCGGAAGGCCGCCCGCCACGGACCATTCGGGCGGGAACAGCCGGACGGAGCGGTCGTGCGCGGCCACCACACCGAGGACATGCCCGGTGACGATCGCGACGACCTGGAGGGTGGCGAGGCCGCCGGGACCCAGGGGTGGAGCGGGCGCGGGGGCGTTGTCAGTGCCGAGTGCCATCATGACGGTGCGTGGCGATTCGGTGACGAAGAGCGAGAAGTAGTGGGCGACGAGGTAGCCGAGGGCGATGGGCAGCAGGGAATGGGCGAAGGAGGTGAGCGGGGTGTCGAGTGTGCGGTCGAAGAGCCGGAGGACGCCGGTGCACAGGGCGTAGAGCGCGGCGACGAGGAGGACGGCGGCGAGCAGGCCGAGCGTGGCGGTGGCGGTGCGGCCGAGGGGTGAGGTCTGGAGGGTGGTGATCCAGCGGGGGCTGTCGGAGAAACCGTCGTAGGCGGTGGAACCGAGGAGGACGCTGACGGTGGCGACGAGGCCGGGCGTGGGCGGGGTGGCGTCGAGGCCGTCGAAGGGGGAGCGCACGACGAGCCGGCCGTCGGCGCGGCGGCCGAACGGGGAGAGCCGGGCGAGCAGGGAGGAGTAGACCTCGAAGGGGTCGGCGTGGTCGAACCAGGCGGGCCCGTGCCGGGCGGCGCCAAGGAGTCCGACGGCCGTGTGGACGGCGAGGGCGGCGAGGAGGACGGGGGTGGTGGCGTTGTCGGGGGCGACGAGTTCGAGCCAGGTGAAGAGAAGGAGTCCGGCTGCCGCGGGCCGGATGCCGAGCCAGGACGGCAGCGGGCGGGGCACGCGCCGGGCGGGCAGCAGGGCGGACAGGGCGCGCAGGGGGTTGAGGAGGCGCCAGACGGGGCCGAGGAGAACGGAGGCGGGGACGAGGCCGACCCAGAGCAGGACGTAGACGGCGCCGGGTGCGGGGTTGCGGTCCGGATCGTCGGGGCCGAGGAGGAGGTACAGGACGAGGGCGAGGCCGGCGGCGGCGCCGAGCAGCCGAAGGGCGGTGCGGGTGGCGGGGGCGTCGGCGAGGCGCTGCACGGCGGCGGGAAGCGGACGGCCCGCCAGGTCGCCGCGGAAGCGGGAAGCGGACCAGAGCAGACCGAGCGAGAGGAAGGAGACGAAGAGCGCGGCGAAGGCTCCGGCGTACGCGTAGAAGGGCGGGAGCGGCAGATCGTGCCGGGCGCCCACGCCATGGGCGAGCGGCACGGACAGCGGCGCCGGGGGCAGGGGCACGGCCAGGAGGCCGGCGGGCGGTGTCATCTGACGACCAGTTGCGTGAGGACGAGCGCGGAGGTGTGGGTCTCGACCTCGAACAGGCCGGTGCGGTCGACGGTCAGGGTGAGGGTGGCGGTCCGGCCGGGCGAAAGGGGCAGTTCGCGGTCGTAGCCGTGCACGTGCAGGGTGTCGGCGCGGTCGCTGGTCACCCGGAGGGTGAGGAGTTCGCCCTTCTTCAATTCGATGCGGGAAGGGGGTGGTTGGACGGAGCCGTCGGTGACGGTGATGTCGACGGTGCGGCCGCTCGGCGTGGCGGACGTGGGTACGGGTGTGGGCGTGGGCGTGGCTGTGCCGGGGCTCGCGTCCGGCGCTCCGGCGCCCAGGCGGACGGTGGTCTCGACGGGGCGGCCGGCGACGGCCCAGACGGTGTGGTCGTCGGCGAAGAGCCGCGCGGTGAGGGCGCGGGCACCGGCCGGGACATGGGCCCAGGGTCCGTAGGCGCGGGCGGTCTCCCGGCCGTCGAGGAGGAGGCGGACGTAGCCGCGGCCGGGCAGGGCGGCGTCACCGGTGGTCTCGGGGGTGAACCGGAACCTCTCCACCAGAAGGTGGACGTTCCAGCCGCCGTCGCTGTCGGGCCGGGTCTCGACCCGGACGGCGGGCGCGCCGGACGCGGGCACCTCGCGCAGGCGGTGCCCGGTGCCGTCCCGGGCGTCGAGCAGGGTGCCCGCGCCGCCGGTCGCCTCCTGGTGGCTGGTGCCGGGCTTGTGGTGGGTGGTGGGGCGCCCGCCGCAGCCGGTGACGAGGACCGCGCCGAGCACGAGCGCGAACAGCGCGGCCCCGGCCCGGCGCCGTCGGCCGGCGACTCTGGAAGGAGCCGCTCCGGTCACGATCCGGGCTGCCCGGGTCCGGGCTGGATCGGGCTGGGCCGCCCTGGACCAGGCCGGATCGAAGGCTCCGGCCGCCCCGAGCCGGGCCGCGCCGGCCCCACCCCGGCCGAGGGCTCCGGTCGCGATCCCGGCTGCCCCGGACCGGGCCATCTCGGGCTGGGCAGGATCGGACCGGGCCAGGCCGAGGCCGTATCCGGAGAGCCCCGCCCGGAGCCGCACCACACCGACACCGGCCGGCTCGATCACCGCCGCATCCGGGCACCCGCCGACTCCCGCCGCCTCGGCTGGGGCCGCCACTGACCGGGCCGGATCGGAGCAAGCCGCCTCGGTCCAGGCTGCCCTGGACCAGGCCCGGCCAAGGCCGCATCCGAAAAGCCCCGACCCGAGCCGCACCACACCGACACCGACCGGCACGATCACCGCCGTATCCGGGCGCCCGGCGACTCCCGTCGCCCCGACCGGGGCCACCACTGACCGGGCCGCGCCGGCCCGGCGCCGACGGCCGAAGCCTCCGAGCCGGGGCGCTCCGGTCGCGATCCGGGCTGCCCCGGACCATGCCTCCTCCGGCTGGGCAGGATCGGACCGGGCCGGAGCGAAGGCTCCAGCCGACCGGAGCCAGGCCGTACCAGACCCGCCCAGGCCGAGGACTTCGGCCGCGATCGCGGCTGCCCCAAAGCAGGCCGCCCTGGACCAGGCCGGATCGAAGGCTCCGGCCGCCCCGAGCCGGGCCGCGCCGGCCCCATCCCGGCCGAGGGTTCCGGTCGCGATCCCGGCTGCCCTGGACCGGGCCTCCTCGGGCTGGGCAGGATCGGACCGGGCCAGGCCGAGGCCGCATCCGAAGAGCCCCACCCGGAGCCGCGCCACACCGACACCGGCCGGCTCGATCGCCGCCGCATCCGGCCGCCCGGCAACTCCCGCCGCCTCGGCCGGGGATCCCGGATCCACACGCCCGGCGCCCCAGCGCCCCATGCCCGAGCAACCCACGCCCCCGCGCCCCTCCCCCACACGCCCGTCGCCCACCCGCCCGGCGCTCACGCGGCGCTCCCCGTCGGCTCGGGGGACGGCTCGGGGGACGGGGCCGGGCGGCGGGTGCCGGTCACCGCGACGGCCCAGAGCACCCACACCACCCCGAGCAGTCCGCGTACCCACGCGGGGCCGACGGGTATCCAGGGGATCATCAGGACCGCCTTGTCGAATGCGTCGAGCAGGGTGAGGGCGCCGAGCGCGATCGTGGTCCAGGCGAAGGCGGGACGGTGCGGGAGTCGGACACGCAGGGCGAGGCCGAAACCGGTCCACGCGAGGCCCGTCAGGAGCAGGGCCAGGGCGGGCAGCGGGGTGGGGGTGAGCGAGCGGGTGGAGGCGGCCACGTCGAGGGCCAGTCCGGCCAGGCCCAGCAGGGCCGCCGTGCCCGCGAGCCGGCTGCCGCGCAGCCGGCGTCGCCACAGCACGGTGCCGACCAGGGCGAGGACCGCCGCGACGCCGAGGGCGAGCTGGGTCTCGACGCGCCGGATGCCGTGGGCGCCGTACCAGTCGCACCCGGCGGGCAGCCGGCGGGCCCGGACGTCGTAGTCGGCGCAGACGAGGAGCTGGGCGAGTTTGACGGGTTCGCCGACGAGGCGGCCGGTACCGCCGGTGACGTCGCCGCGCCGCGGGCCGCAGACGGGCAGCGTGTACGGGGTGGTGGCGCCGGTGTCGGACTGCCAGCAGTTGCCGCTGCCCTGGCCGTCCCACCACACGTCGGTGCGGTTCGGCCGCGCGTGGCCGGCCCGGTCGACGCCCAGGTGGTTGCCGGCGTACCGGTTGTGGTGGGAGGTGTCGGCCTGCTTGCCCCAGGCGGATTCGCCTCGGATGAAGGCGGGGACGGCGCTGAGGAAGACGCCGGCGCGCCGGTGGCCGTAGATCCAGTTGTTCTCGTAGAGGTTCCAGTTGCCGCCCGCGGTGATGATGCCGGTGCCGGGCGGCATGGAGATCTGGGGGCAGACGACCCCTTGTTCGTAGCCCCGGTCGACGGGGGGCCGGGCGCAGGTGCCGTCGGCGACGTACGGGTAGTAGTCCTCGTTGTTGTCGTGGATCAGGTTCCGTTCGAAGCGGGCGTGGTTCTGCGGGAGGCCGGGGTGGCCGGGGAAGGCGGAGTCCATGGAGGCGCCGCCCATGTTGTGGTCGAACTCGTTGTCGTGGACGTACACGGAGTCTCCGGCGGTGCCGCTGTAGCCGACCATGTTGTGGTGGCTGTGGCAGCCGGTGATCTCGATGGAGTGGCGGGGGACGTCGTAGCCCCGGCCGTCGTTGATGTCGGAGGCCGAGCCGGGGTAGATGCCGGAGTCGCCGTTGCCGTAGGACTCGCAGTTCTTGTAGAGGCCGTGGTCGGAGGCGAAGGTGAGGAAGCCGTACTCGTCGTTCCAGCGGGTGAGGACGTCGTCGATGACGAATCCGTCGCTCGCGAGGACGTAGAGCGAGTTGAAGGTGGTGCGCTGGGCGGTGAAGTTGCGGAAGTAGACGCCGTCGGAGGAGTCGGCGCGCAGGGCGTTGAGCTTGGCGTACCGGGCGTCGACGACGACGTCGAGCCGGGAGGCGCCGGTGCCCTCGATCTGGAGGTCCTTCTTGCCGAGGATGGCGACCAGGTTCTGGTTGTGCGGGCACTGCCGCTGCTGCGCGTAGCTGAGGATCTGGTAGCCGAGCGCCGAGCGGGGCGCCTTGAGCGCGGCGCACGCGCCGGTGGGCGCGGGCAGGGACGGCTCCTCCTCGTACAGTCCGGGCAGCATCGCGATGGTCATGCCGGGGCGGTCGACAGCGTCGACGGCCTGCTGGAGATGGCGGTAGCCCTGCCGGACGCAGCGGTCGAACAGCGCGAGGTTACGGGCCTTCAGGGCGGCCGGGAAGCCGGCCACCCGGCGTTCGAAGGCGGCCCGGCCGGTCTTGCACACGAGCAGATCGGGCTCACCGGTGTGCGGCGCGGGGACGCTGCCGGAGCCGTCGGGCAGGGTGACGGGCCGCTCCTCGTGCGCCTGGGCGGCGGGGGCGGTGGACAGGGCGGCGGCGAGCACCGCGAGCACGGCCGAGAGCGCGAGAACGAACCGTCGGGTCCATGACATGGCGCGAGAGTAGAGCACCGCTCATCTTTTGGAACCCCCCGTGCAGCCGCCGCGTCCGAACGAACCCGGTGGAGATGCGCGATTTCCGTTGACGCGAGGGGGCGCCGAATCCTACGGTCATGCATAGGATTGTTGTGAGCGTCAGGACAGGAGCACACGATGCACGCGCTGAACGCGGAAGCGGCGGGAAAGATCGCCGACGCGCTGACCTACAGCACGGGATTCGGCAATGAGCACACCACCGAAGCCGTTCCCGGCGCCCTCCCCGAAGGCCGCAACGCGCCGCAGCGGGCCCCGCTCGGCCTGTACGCGGAGCAGCTGAGCGGCAGCGCCTTCACCGAGCCCCGGGCGCACAACCGGCGCTCGTGGCTGTACCGGATCCGCCCCTCGGCCGCGCATCCGCCGTTCACCCGGATCGACAACGGCGCCCTGCGCGGCGCGCCGTTCACCGAGACCGTCCCCGACCCCAACCGGCTGCGCTGGAACCCGCTGCCGGAGCCGGCCCCGGGCACGGACTGGCTGGCCGGTCTGTGGACCCTCGGCGGCAACGGCGACGCGGCCCAGCGCAGCGGCATGGCCGTGCATCTCTACCACGCGAACGCGCCCATGGAGCGGGTGTTCAGCGACGCCGACGGCGAGCTGCTGATCGTCCCCGAGCGCGGCGGTCTGCTGCTGCGCACCGAACTCGGCCTGCTCGCGGCCCGCCCCGGCGAGGTCGCGCTGATCCCGCGCGGGGTCCGGTTCCGGGTCGAGCTCCTGGACGAGACCGCCCGGGGCTACGTCTGCGAGAACTACGGCGCCCCGTTCCAGCTCCCCGACCTCGGCCCGATCGGCGCCAACGGCCTGGCGAACGCCCGTGACTTCCGGGCCCCCGTGGCCGCCTACGAGGACGTCGAGGGCCCGGTCGAGGTGGTCAACAAGTACTGCGGCAACCTGTGGTCCGCGACCTACGGCCACTCCCCGCTCGATGTCGTCGCCTGGCACGGCAACCACACGCCGTACGTCTACGACCTGCACCGTTTCAATGTCATCGGGTCGATCTCCTACGACCACCCGGACCCGTCGATCTTCACCGTGCTGACCGCCCCGTCCGACACCCCGGGGCTCGCCGGCGTCGACTTCGTGGTCTTCGCCCCGCGCTGGCTGGTCGGCGAGGACACCTTCCGGCCCCCGTACTTCCACCGCAATGTGATGAGCGAGTACATGGGCCTGATCGAGGGCGCCTACGACGCCAAGACCGCCGGCGAGGGAGGTTTCGTCCCGGGCGGCGGCTCGCTGCACAACATGATGTCGGCGCACGGCCCCGACCGGGAGACCTTCGACAAGGCCAGCGCCGCCGAGCTGAAGCCGCAGAAGATCGACGACGGTCTGGCCTTCATGTTCGAGACCCGCTGGCCGGTGCACCCGACGGCCCAGGCCGCCGGGGCCGACCACCTGCAGCAGGGCTACGACGACGTATGGCAGGGTCTTGAGCGCCACTTCCGGCCGTGACCGTCGCCCCACCCGGCGACCGGTGACCGGTCGCCGGGTGGCGCCCTGTAGTCCGTAGCCGTCGTACGGAGAGAGAGCCGTGACCGCCTTCGCCCCCGACTCGCTGGTCCTGAACCGGAAGCTTCCGCTCTGGTACCAGGTCTCGCAGTCGTTGCGCGCCTCCATACTGGGCCGCACCCCGGACGCCTCGCTGCGGCTGCCCACCGAGGAGCAGCTCGCCGCGCACTACGGCGTCAGCGTGCTGACCATGCGCCAGGCCCTCAAGGAGCTGGAGGAGGAGGGCCTGATCAGCAGGCACCGGCGGCGCGGCACCTTCATCGAGCCGGGCGCCCGGCGCTCGGCGCCGCGCCGGCTGCTGGGTTCGATCGACGCGATCGTGGCCCAGCAGTCCGGCGAGCGGACCACCGTCCTCGGCCACGGCACCGAGCCGGTGCCGGGCGAGCTCGTCGAGCACTTCCCCGCCACCCGCGAGGTCGCCGTCTTCCGCCGGCTGCGCGCGGACGGGGAGAGCGGCGAGCCCACCAACTGGGTGGAGAACGCGGTGCTTCCGGAGATCGCGGCCGGCATCGACCCGGCGGATCTGGAGCGCTGGCCGATGACGAAGGTGCTGCGGGACATCGTCGGGGTGAAGATCAGCCGGATCACCGACACCGTCGAGGCGCGCCTCGCCGACCCCGAGACCGCGCGGCTGCTCCAGGTGCCGCTGCTGTCGCCGATCCTCCACTACACGGGCGTGACGTACGACGACGGGGGCCGGGTCGTCGACGTGGCCCGGATCCACTACCGGGGCGACCGGTTCTCGTTCACCGTGACGGTCGAGGCCCACTGAGCGTCCCGCTCGCCCGTACGGCCCCGGCCCCGGCCCCACACAGCCCCGGCCCCGTCCCCCGTACGCCCCTCCCCCGCACGACCTCGGCCCCCGAACTCCCGTCCCCCGTACCACTCCAGCCCCCGGGGCCCCGGCCTCCACACGCCCCGCGGGCCGGCCCGCGCCCGATTGCCGGATCCGGGCAGCCAGGGCCGGGTGCCGGGTGCCGACCACGGCCCTGGGAGCCTCCCCGCATGCCGTGGCAAGGTGGCCGGGGCAGGAAGACTGCCTGGTGAACGGCCGGTGGAGGTGGTCGAGATGGGACCGGCACGGATATTCCGCCGGGTTCTCCTGTGCGGCCTGGTACTGATCGGGCTGTCGTTCTGCCTGTATCTGGCAGCGTCGCCGGACGACGCCTGGGACCGCGCCTCCGACGCCGCGCTCGCGCCCGGACTGCTCGCGACCTTCGCCGGGTTCGCCGGCTCGACCCTCCTCCGGGAGCGGCAGGGGCCCGCCGCCACCCCGACGAGCGCCGCCGGCGCCGACCGCCCCGCTCCGAGGGTGCCGACCGCATCCGTCGGCCCGGGTCCGCTGTCCGCGCTCGCCGGTGTCCGACCCCGGCTCCTGCGCCGGGCCACCCGGCTGCGGGCCGCCGCCCTCATGGTCGACCGGGACCATGACGACGCGGTGGACGCCGTGCGCACGGCCTGGTCGGCCGCGCACCGCGCGCGTACCGCCGAGCGATTGGACCGGATCGCGATCGCCCGGCTGCCGCTGCCGGCCCACCGGCTGCCGGCGGCCCGGGAACTGGAGCGGCTGGGCTTCCCGACCGCGCGGAGCGTGCTCGACACCGGGGTGTGGCCGCTGGCGGCTCTGGTCGGCCGCGAGGACGCGGCGGCGGTGGTCGCCGCCGCGCGCGGGGCGGCCGAATCCGCCTCCTGGGACACGGTGGTACGGCTGGACGCGGACCGGGCCGGGCCGCAGGACACCGCGCTCGTCACCGCCCTGTGGGTGCTGCGGCAGGCCGGTCCCGACGTGGCGGGCACGGCGGCCGAGGGCCGGGACCTGGCCGGGCGCCTCGGCCGGCTGCTGGCCGACGCGGCACCCGCCGCCGGGTGCGGCGGGATGCTCCGGGCCACGCCGGGGCGGCGGGCGCGAGCCCTGACGGCGGTGGACCGGCTGGACTCGCTCCTGGAGCGGGCCGGGCAGGAGGAGTGGCCGCGCCGGTTCGCCCAGCTGTCGGTCGATCTGCTGCGGGGAGCGGACGGCGCCGCGGCGGCACTCGCCGCCTGGGCGGACTTCGCCCGGGAGCCCCACGCGTACCACGGCATGCTGGAGTCCCTCGTCGGGGAGTACACGCGCGACAGCGGCGGGCACCACGCCCTGGCCTGACCGAGCGTCATGACGGACACAGGCGCCATGACGGAAACGGGCACCCTGGCGGGACCGAACGCCATGGCGGGACCGAGCACCACAGCAGGCACGAGGACGGGCACCACAGCAGGCACGAGGACCACAGCGGGCACGAGGACCACAGCGGGCCCGCACGCTACGGCGCGAACGAGTCCAGGAGCCGGGCGATCCCCATCTCGAAGAGCTCGTCGGGGTCGACCGGGGCGGCGGGCGCGGCGAGCAGGGCCGCGAGGTGCGGATAGGCGCCCGTCGCGACCTGCCCGGCCAGATAGGCGCCGCGTACCGCCTGCTCCTCCTCCTCGCTCCAGGGCAGCCCCCGGGCCCGCTCGGCCATGGCCTGCTCGTTGCGGACGGTCGCCATCACGGTGCCGTTGACCATGGCGATGAGCTGCATCTTCAGTCCGGGCTCGACGGCGAGCGGCTCCAGGCAGCCCAGACACCACTCCAGGAAGCGCAGAGCGTTCGGGCTGAAGCCGTAGGCGGTGGTCATGACCCGGGTCACCCAGGGGTGCCGGTACATGATCGCGCGGGTCTGGCGGGCGATCGAGGTCATGTCGGCGCGCCAGTCGCCGCCGGGTTCGCCGAGCTCGTACTCCGCGCTGACGGCGTCGACCATCAGCTCGTACAGGTCTTCCTTGCGCGGCACGTAGTTGTAGAGCGACATGGTGCCGCAGCCCAATTCGGCGGCGACGCGGCGCATGGAGAGGGCGTCGATGCCCTCCTCGTCGGCGATGCGGACGGCCGCGGCCACGATGTCGCCCCGGCTGTAGGCCGGCTTCGGCCCCCGGCCGGTGCGCTCGGGGCGCGCCCAGATCACTTCGGGTTCGGCCGCTCGGCCCGCCATCGTTCATCACCTCGCCGCCCCCATCGTAATGACGCTTTCACCTCACCCCGTTACGTACACCGTACGTAGTGCGCTATCGTCGCCGCATGACGACTACGTACGCTGTACTTAGTGAAGGTCTGCGGAAACGGTACGGAGAGGTGCACGCCCTGCGCGGGCTCGACCTCGCCGTCCCCGAAGGCACCGTCTGCGGAGTCCTCGGCCCCAACGGAGCCGGCAAGACCACCGCCGTACGGGTGCTCACCACCCTCGTCTCGCCCGACTCCGGCAGCGCCCGGGTCGCCGGGTGCGACGTGGTCCGTGACCCGGCCGGGGTGCGCGCCCGGATCGCCGTCACCGGTCAGTACGCCTCCGTCGACGGCGATCTGACGGGCGCCGAGAACCTGCGGCTCTTCGCCCGGCTGCTGCGCGCCCCGCGCTCGCGCGCCGCCGAACTCCTGGAGCGCTTCGGGCTCGAAGGCGCCGCGGACCGGCCCGCCCGCACGTACTCCGGGGGCATGCGCCGCCGGCTCGACCTCGCCGCGAGCCTGATCGCGGCGCCGAAGGTCCTCTTCCTGGACGAGCCCACCACCGGCCTCGACCCGCGCAGCCGCAACGAAATCCGGGATGCCGTACGGGGGTTGGCGTCCCAGGGCACGACCGTGCTGCTCACCACGCAGTACCTGGAGGAGGCCGACCAGCTCGCCGACGAGATCGTCCTGGTCGACGAGGGGCAGGCCGCCCAGCGCGGCACCCCGGCCGAACTGAAGGCCCTGATCGGCAGCTACGCCGAGGTGAAGGTCGCCGACGCCGGCGCCCTGCCCGCCGCGGCCGCGGTGCTCGACCGGCTCACCGGATCCGCGCCGGTCCTGGACGCCGAGCGCCGCACGGTCGGCGCGGTCACCACCGACACCACCCTCACCCTGCCCCGGATCGTGCGCGAGGCCGACGCGGCCGGGGTCCCGCTGATCGACGCGTCGCTGCGCCCGCCCTCCCTCGACGAGGTGTTCCTGCGGCTCACCGGCCGTCCGCCCACCGCCGGGCGGACACCCGACCCCGGGCGGACGCCCGCCCCCGGGACCCGTCAGGAGGCCGCCGCATGAGCTCCCTCGCCCACGACGGCACCGCGATCCTCGGCCGGCATCTCCAGCGGATCCGGCGCGCCCCGGCGATGACGGTCATGACCCAGACGATGCCGATCGTCTTCCTGCTGTTCTTCGGATACGTCTTCGGCAGCGCGCTCGCCATGCCGGGCACCGACTACCGGGCCTTCCTGGTGCCGGGCATGCTGACGGCGACGGCGGCGAACGGCCTGATGACCGCGATGTTCCAGGCCGCCCAGGACACCCACCGGGGCGTCACGGACCGGCTGCGCGCGATGCCGGTCAGCCGGGCCGCGGTGCCGCTCGGGCAGGCGCTCGCCGATCTGGTGACGAGCGCGGCGGGCACGGTGCCGCTGCTGCTGGTCGGGCTCGCGATGGGCTGGCGGATCGACGGCACCGTCCTCGAAGCCCTGGGCGCGGTCGGTCTGTTGTTGCTGTTCCGCTTCGCGGTGACCTGGGTGGGCATCTTCTTCGGGCTCGCGTCGCGGAACGAGGAGGCGGCGAGCCAGCTGGGCAGCGCCACCTTCATGCTCCCGCTGCTGTCCAACGCGTACATCCCGACCGACGGAATGCCGGGCTGGCTGCGCACGGTCGCGGAGTGGAACCCGATCTCGGCGGTGTCGACGGCCGTCCGCGACCTGTTCGGAAACGCGCCGGCGCCGGTGGACGCGGCCTGGCCGGTGGCGCATCCGGTGGCGGGGGCACTGCTGTGGTCGCTGGCGCTGATCGCGCTGTGCGCGCCGGCGGCGGTCCGGCGGTACGCGCGGACATGAGCGCCCCGGCGTGAACGCGCGGGCGTGAGTACGCGGGCGTGAGTACGCGGGCGTGAGTACGCGGGCGTGAACGCGCGAAGGTGAACTCCCGGCGCGCGCCCGGAAGGCGAACGGCAGAAGGCGCACAGGGCCGAGAAGACGGGAAGTCGGGAAGCCACGGCTCAGGACGTCATGGAGCCGGAAGCCGGCCGAAGACCGCCGGAGCCGACCGGGTGACTGACGGCCGGCCGGGCATGCGAGAACGCCGGACGGGCGGGGACACGTCCGGCGTTCTTGTGTCAGCGGTGCGCCGAGGGCCGGGCCCCGGTGGGCGGGAGCGGTACACCGGGCCATGCGAGGGCCCGGCCCGGCCCGTCCGTCAGCGGTGGCTGCCGAAGAGGGAGCGGCGCAGCCGGCGCAGCGGGGCGAAGAGCGAGACCCGCGCACTGGCGCCGCGGTGACCGTGCACCGCCGCCTCGCGCGGGCGGGTCGTCAACTCCCGCATGAGCAGCGTCGCCTCGGCCGCTTCGCGCTGCGGTATGGCGGGGCCGCCGAGCACCGAGAGATGGCGGTCGAGGCGCGAACTGGTCGCGACGCTCCCGCAGGTGATGGCAGGCACTCGCGGCCTGCTGCGCATTGCTGTCTGTTCCATGGTCACTCCCCACCCGTACAAGGGCACCCGGCCCGGGCAGGTTAACCCTATCGCCCCGCTACGACACCCGTGTATTCCGGCCGCAGGATTCACCATCAGGTGACGGGGGTTGACGATCGCTGTCCGATTCCCTTCGGTTCCCGGGCGGGCCGTCCGGAGAGCGGACACCTGTCGAATCGTCACGAACCATCCCGCACGCACCGGGTCCGGCCGCTCCACCAGCGCCTCCGCGTCCGGGTGTGATCCTCGCCACCATGGCCCGCGTTCCTCGGCTACCGTGGAGTGATGACGCTCATCGCGGGTCGTTATCGGCTGCTGGACGTGCTCGGCGAAGGCGGGATGGGGACGGTCTGGCGCGCCCGGGACGAGGTCCTCGGGCGGGACGTCGCCGTCAAGGAGGTACGGGCGCCGGACGGTCTGCCGGACGACGAGCGCGCCCGGCTGTACGCCCGGCTGGAGCGGGAGGCCCGCTCGGCGGCCCGGATCACCCATCCCCATGTGGTCACGGTCTACGACGTGGCGCAGGGCGACGGCCGTCCGTGGATCGTGATGGAGCTGGTCCCCGGTCTCACACTGGCCGAGACCCTTCAGGCCGAGGGGCCGATGCCGCCCCGGCAGGCCGCGCGGGTGGGCGTCGCGGTGCTGGCCGCCCTGCGGGCCGCCCACGCGGCGGGGGTGCTGCACCGGGACGTCAAGCCGGCCAACGTCCAGCTCGCCAACGACGGCCGGGTCGTCCTCACCGACTTCGGCATCGCGGCGATGGCGGACACCTCGCCGCTCACCATGACGGGAGAACTGGTCGGCTCCCCCGAATATCTCGCGCCGGAGCGCGCGCTGGGGCGGGTGCCCGGACCCGAGTCGGACCTGTGGTCGCTGGGCGCCCTGCTGTACACGGCGGTCGAGGGCGTGTCGCCGTTCCGGCGGGACACCGCGCTCGCCACGCTGCGCACGGCGGTCGACGAGGAGCCCGTGCCGCCCGCGCACGCGGGGCCGCTGGGGCCGGTCATCGAGGGGCTGTTGCGCAAGGACCCGGAGCGGCGGATGTCCGCGGCGGAGGCCGAGGACCGGCTGCGGCTGATCGCCGCGGGCGGCACGCCCCGTACCGAACCGCTGGGGGCGGACTCCTTCCGCACCCGTCCGCTCCCCACGCCCCCGCCGGCCGGCCAGGACCCGGGCGGGGACGGGGGCGGGGGCGGGGCGGGTGCGGGCGGGTCGGCCGATCCCGGCGCGACGGCGCCGGTGCCGGCTGCGGCGCCCGGACCGGAGCCGCGCCGCAGCGGTGGCCGGGCGGCGCTGATCGCCGGGATCACCGCGCTGGCCCTGGTGGCGGGCGGGGTGGCGTACGCGCTGCTGCGGGACCCGGGGAAGACCGATCCCGCGCCCGCGCCCCCGGCCACGAGCGCGACGACCGCCACGCCGTCGCCCACGGACCGGCCGAGTACGGCGAGCACGAGCGCCTCGCCGAGCCCCACGACCACTCCCCCGGTGTCGGTCGCCGTCTCGGTGCGGGAGGTGCGCGGCGACTACGCGGGCACCTGTCCGCCGCCCGAGGGCAAGGGGCCGGAGTTCGCGGCGACGGTCACGGTGGACCACACGCCGGCCACCGTGTCGTACCGCTGGACGACCGGGAGCGGCGAGGACGAGGACACCGGGTGGCGGACGCTGGACTTCCCGGCGGGCGGGCCCGCCGGGCAGCGGGTGACGCGGACCTGGTCCGCGTACGAGCCGGACACGACGGTGCGCGACCGGATCCGGATCGAGATCCGGGAACCGGTCGCGCTGACGTCCGACTGGGTGTCGTTCTCGGTGCGTTGCGAGGGGGAGACGGCCACCCCCTCGTCCCCGGCGCCGACGGCCACGGCCACGGCGGGGACCCCTTCGGGCGGTTCCGCCTCCCCGGCGGCCGGGTGACGGCCTGAGAGCCGTTAGCCGTTAGCCGTTACGCCACCGCGTTGAGGCGGGGCAGGTAGCCGCCCGAGTGACCCGCGGCGGTCGGGTGGTAGGACTCGCCGATGTTCAGCCAGTTGACGCTGTGCAGCCAGGCGGAGCCGGAGCAGATCTCGTGACCGCTGAAGGTCGAGGTCACGCTGGAGAAGGTGAAGCCCTTGTTGGCGGCGCGCTTGGAGATGGCCGCGTTCAGGTAGTCCGAGGCGCCGTTGATGGCGCTGCGCTCGGTCTCGCTCAGGCCGGCGATGCAGGTGCCGTTGAGCATGTAGAAGCGCGGGTAGCCGAGGACGACGACCTTGGCGTTGGGCGCCTTGTTGCGGATCGCGGTGTACACGGCGTCGAGGCGCGCGGGCAGCGTGTTGTCCACGTAGCTCTTCGCCTGGTTCACCCGGGAGACGCAGGTCGCGTCGGACTGCAGGATGCAGGTCGTCATGACATCGGAGAATCCGGCGTCGTTGCCGCCGATCGTGATGGAGACGAGGGTGGTGCTGGAGTTGAGCGAGCCGAGCTGGTTGTTCGTCACGTCCGTCGTCACCGCGCCGGAACAGGCGTTGAAGGCGAAGGACGTCGTGGCGTGGGAGGCCTTCCACAGCATCGGATACGCGTTGGCCGAGCGCTTGCAGTCGCCGCTCGCACTGTCGTAGCTGCCGGCGCCGACGCCGGAGGAGTACGAGTCGCCGAGGGCCACGTAGTTGACCGAGGCAGTCGCCGCCGCCTGAGCCGCACCGGATCCGGTGAAGGCGAGGACAGCGCCGAGAAGAAGTGAAGACGAAACCGCAGCAAGACGAGACAGCTTCATGAAGACCTCCAGGGGCAGGATTTCTGCGCTACCAGGTAGTAGCAGTGGATCGGCCGTACGAGAAGTGTTCATGTCAAAACTCGTGACGAATTTTCTGCGGGCCACGGTCAAAAAACGTCGGTATCAAGACATTCGACAGGGTGCGTTCCGTCACCGGGGAACCGGTGCGCCGACCGTACGCGTCCGGGTGGCTCACGCCCCTCTGACCACTCTCCCGAGGGCGTGCCGGGCGGATCCCTTGACGGATCTCCGACGGGCCGCCGACGGATCACTAACAAGCCACTGGCAAACCGCCGACAGATCGCTAACCAGCCACTGGTGGACCACATGTGGAGCGGTCCCCGGACATGACGACGGCCCCCGGTGGATCGCGTGGCGCACGCGATCGGCCGGGGGCCGTCAGGGGTTGCGTCGGATGGTGTGTCGGAAGGTCCGCCGGAGTCGCGTCCAGGGCTGCCGGACGGGTGGATGGCGGGCCGGGGCCGTGGGCCGGGACTCTCGGGCCGGGGCCCGCGGGTCAGGACCGAGGCCTGTGCGTCAGGACCGGGGCCCGTGGGTCAGGGCCGCGGGCCCGGGTCCGCGGGTCAGTCGTCGTAGGCGGCCCGCAGCGCGTCCCGCACCGCCGCCTCCGCCTCCTCCCGGCTCAGGCCCAGCCGGTGGACCTCCGTCACATAGGCCGCGGCCGAGGTGGCGGCGAGCTGGGAGGCCGCGTCGGAAGCGGCGGCGACGAAGGTGCCGTTGCGGCCCCGGGTCTCGATCACTCCGTCCGCCTCCAGGGCCTTGTACGCCTTCGCGACCGTGTTCGCCGCGAGCCCGAGGTCCTCCGCGAGGCCCCGTACCGTCGGCAGCTTGTAGCCGACGGGCAGATCGCCGGAGCGGGCCCGCTCCGAGATCTGGGCACGCAGTTGTTCGTAGGGGTGAGTGGTGGAACCGGCATCCACGCTGATTCGAAGCGTCACCCACCCGATTCTGCACCCGTCCACCGGGAAAATGGGAGGCGCCCGGCCCCACCCGCCGCCTACCGTGCGGCCCCATGACTGTGATCGTCCGCGATGTACGGCCCGGGGACACCGAGGACGCGGAGGGTTTCGCGCGGGTACGCCGCGCCGCCCTGCCGTTCATGCTGGCCACCGGCCCCCAACTGATCCACGAGTGGGCGCACGCGCATTCCGACGCGCACGCGCGGCCCCTGCTCGCCGAAGCCGACGGCGAGATCGTCGGCTGCGCGGAGGTCGAGCTGGCCCACGAGTCCCCGGAGCCGGGCACCGGGCTGGCGAACATCCACGTCCACCCGGAGCACCTCGGCCGAGGGGCCGGGACGCTGCTGCTGCGCGCCGCCGAGGAGCACCTCGCGCGCGCCGGCGCACGCCGGGTCTACAGCTGGGTCCTCGACGACCCGGCGTCCCGCGCCTTCGCCGGCCGGCACGGCTACGAGGGCCGCCGCACTGCCTACTTCCTGCGGCTCGACCTGACGACGGCCGCGCTGCCGCCGCTCCAGAGCCCGCCGGACGGCATCGAGCTGCGCCCGGCGGCCGACTTCGCGGCCGACCCGCGCCCGCTGTTCGAACTGGACGCGCTGACCACGGCCGACGAACCGGGGGACGTGGCGGCCGGTCTGGCGGACTACGAGCACTGGCTGGCCACCACCTGGCGCCATCCGCTGCGGAACCACGAGCTGACCATGGTCGCGCTCGCCGGCGGCCGGCCGGTGGCCTTCAGCGCCGCGCTTGACGACGGCCTCGGCCGCTACGGCTCCGGCATGACGGGCACGGCGCCCGGGTTCCGGGGCCGGGGCCTGGCCAAGCTGGTGAAGAACGCCTCGCTGCACCGGGCCCGCGCGGCCGGCCGCACCGAGGCGTTCACGGGGAACGACGCCGGAAACGCGCCGATGCTGGCCGTCAACCGGTGGTTCGGTTACGAGATCGTCGTACGGGAGGTCCGTCATGTCCGCACCCTTGGCTGAGGCCACGGTCGAGGTGGTCCTGGTGAAGGCGGGACGGACGAAGATCCGCTACCCGGCCGATGTCATGGCCGACGACGGCGTACGGCTGACGGTCCGCGCGCCCTGGGCCGGCGAGGGCGTACGGGACTTCGGCTTCGTGCGCTTCGAGCCCGGCGACGTCTTCACCGAGCACTACTGGCGCGACCGGTGGTACGCGGTGAAGGAGGTCCGGACCGGCGACGGCGCCCTCAAGGGCTGGTACTGCGACGTGACCCGGCCCGCACTGGCCGACGGCGCCGAGGTACGGGTCGAGGACCTGGACCTGGACCTGTGGGTGTCGGCGGACGGCTCGGAGGTGCTGCGGCTCGACGAGGACGAGTTCGCGGCGAGCGGGCTCGCCACCACCGATCCGGAGGCGGCCCGCCGCGCCGTGCTCGCCCTCGACGAGCTGGAGGCCCTGGGACGGGACGGGCTGCTCGCCCTGACATCCCTCGGGGGTCACTAGCCCAGGCTGACCGCCTGGTCGCGCCGGGCCAGGAAGACCGGCATCGGCAGACCCATCGGGCCGCCGGGAGCGAGCCGGACGAGGACGGCCTCGACGCGCGCCTTGGTCGTCTTGGTCGTCTTGCTCGCCTTGCCCTTGGCCGCCTTGGCCTTGCCCGCCTTCGCCTTGGCCGTCTTGCTCACCTTGGCCGCTTTGCCTTTCTCGGTCTTGCTTGCCTTGCTCGCCTTGGCCGTCGTGGCGCCCTGCTGCGCCATGAAGGAGTGGTGGGTCCAGCGGTGGGTCCGGCCGTCGCAGACGGCGCTGGTGCCGCCCAGTCCGATGGAACGGTCCTGCCGCACCAGCGTGGTGGCGAGGAAGACCGGCCCCGAGCCGCCGCGGGCGCAGCGGTAGGTGCCGGAGACGGCGACCTCGCCGCTCTTCCGGGCCGCCCCGCGACGGTCGATGGTCAGGAGGGCGGCGGCCCGGGCGGGGGCGGCCGCGGCGGCCCGGGCGGGGGCGGCCGCGGCGGCCCGGGCGCCCCTGGGAGCGGACTCGGGGGCGGCCGTCGCGGTCGCGCCGGTCAGCGCGGTGGCGGTGGTGGCGGTCGCCAGGACACCGGCGGCGAGGGCGAGTCGTACGCGCATGGACGGAAGATCCCTTCGGGAGGGGAATATGACGCCCGCAAGGGATATCCGATCTACGTGAAAAATGTCCGAAACTCACCCTCCGGCGGCGAGTTGGGATCTTCGCCGGAGTACGCACATTCGTGCGCATCCTTGAATGGATGTTCCCTTCCCTTTCGTGACCCGGAAGGCTTCTGGCCGCGCTTCTAGTCGAGGGCCGACGCACAGGTGGTCGGGGTCGCGCGGGCCGGGTCGAGGGCGTTCGCCACCTCGTGGAAGGCGATCCGGTCGGTGAGGGCGATCGCCAGGTGCTCGGACAGGTCGAGCGCGCAACGGTCCTGGATCACCACATTGGTGACGTCCGGTCCGGAGAGCCGGCCGGACCCGTACGGGGTGACGACCTCGTCGTACCGCGTCATGATCACCGTGTACCGCACCCCGGGCACGGTGTCGCCGCCCTCGTTCAGGCGGGTCAGGAACGGCGAGCCGGCGATCTGGTCCGCGAGCCCCGGGGTGGCGGCGGTGATCAGGTCCTCCGCGCCGGGGAAGTACGGCAGCAGCCTGGTCAGCCCCAGCAGGGTGGTGCCGTGGTTGTCGGGGGCGAGCGCGACGAGCGCGTTCACCTTGGCCGCGGCGCCCAGGAACCGCAGATAGTGACGGGGCATCATGCCGCCCTGCGAGTGTCCGACCAGATCCGCCTTCGCGGCGCCGGTGGCGGCGAGGACCCGGTCCACGTACGCGGAGAGCTGGGCGGCGGACGCGTCGATCGGCCCGAGACCGTAGAAGAGCGGAACGCCGGGCAGCTGCCCGTAGTCGAGCGAGAAGACGCAGTACCCGCGCTCGACCAGATACGGCGCGAGGCCGAGCCAGTTGTCGACGGAGTTGCCGAGCGTGCCGTGGACCAGCACGACGGGGCGGGGGTGGGCGGCGGACGGCTTGCAGGAGAAGTCGTTCCACCCCCGGCCGGTGGAGGCGGTGGAGGAGGAGGACGGAGCCGAGGCCGAGGACGAAGCCGAGGACGGACCGGAAGCGGAAGCGGCGGCCTGGGCGGCGGCAGTGGGAACGAGGGTGGCGGCGGCGGTCAGCGCGAGCACGGACAGCGCGCGGGCGAGACGTCCTGCGGGGTTCCGGGGCAGCATGGGGTGATCTCCTCGCGGCTCGAAAAGCGGGGGATGCACGGCGCCTTGCGGTCCGGACCACACAGGGGGATGCGCTCTCGTCACGCTACGTACGGGTAGCTCCCGGGGGAAGTGACGCGTCGGCAAAAAGTGCCGCACCGCCGAGCCGGGGCGCCGTCCGCGCCCTGGTCTTGTGCCCCGGCCCCGCACACCGGCCCTCTCCTCCCGCGCGTCAGGCCGCCATCGGCCCGGCCATCGGCCCCGCCGCCGGCCGGGCCAGGGTGGCCGGTCCCACCGCGCCGGGCCAGCGCGCCGCGATCCGGTCGAGGACCGGCTCCAGCCGGTCGGCGCTCTCGGTCCGCCGGTCGAAGGTGAGCTGCCGGCCGGCGAGCCGCGCGTCCGTCAGTTCCTCGGCCCGCAGCGAGAGCCCGGTGACCCGGGCCCGCTGGAGCCCCAGGGCGTCGTGCAGGGCCTGCGCGGTGCCCGCCAGCGCGGGGGTGTGCGCGGTGGGTTCCGGGAGCGCGCGGGTCCGGGTGGTCGTGGACCGGTCCGCGTACCGGACGGTGAGCGTCAGCGCGCGGGCCACCTGGTCGTCCGCCCGCAGCCGGCGGCCGATACCGACGGCCAGCTCCAGCAGCGCCCCGCGCCGGACCGCCGGGTCGGTCTCGTGCCGGGTGAACCGCCGTTCGGCGCCGGCCGACCGGGGCGGGGTGTGCGGGGTCACCCGTGTCCGGTCGATGCCGTGGGCGCGTTCGCCCACCTGGCGTCCCAGCCGGGCACCCAGGATCCGCTGGAGGGTGGCCTCGGAGGTGGCCGCCACCTTTCCGACGCTGTCCAGGCCGTACGCGCACAGGGTGTGCGCCGTCTTCGGCCCCACCCCGTACAGGGCCACCACCGGCTTGCGGTCCAGGAACGCGGCGACGGCCTCGGGGGTGTCCGGGACCGCGTGGACGCCGCCGGGCGGCCCCCACTGTCCGGCCATCCGGGCGAGCAGGGGGCCCGCGGCCACGCCGACGGTGCAGTCGAGGCCGTACCAGGCCAGCGCGCGCACCCGGATCCAGCGCGCGATCTCCGTGGCGTCGCGGCCGAAGTAGCGGACGCTGCCGGTGACGTCCGCGAGGGCGGCGTCGGGGGGCAGCGCCTGGACGACGGGGGTGATGTCCTCCAGCACCCGCAGGAGCAGCCGGCCGCTCTCCCCCAACGCGCCGGGCCCGGCGTCCGGACCGGAAACAGGGACAGGGACGGGGCCGGGGGCGGAAACGGGGGCGGTCACCTGGACGTACACGACGTTCATCGCGCTCACCCGGCGCTTCCGGGGCTGGAGTGCCACAGCTTGCGTCCGCCCAGACCGTCTCCGCCGGCGGGCCGGAGGTCCGACCAGGGGTTCATTTCGACGCCGTCGGCGACCCGGAGGGTCCGGCCGCGCCCGCTCGTCACCCCGCCGTCCGGCTCCGCATCGCCCGCACCCGCGCCCGCGCCCGCGCCCGCGCCACCCGAGCCCGCACCCGCGCCAGCCGCACCGGCACTGACACCCGCACCACCCGCACCGGGCCGTCCGGCCAGCCGTGCCGCCACCGCGTCGAGCCCGCCCGTGCGCCGCAGCTCCGCAAGCTCCGCCAGGTCCCACGCGGCCGAGCCCGCCACGCTGAGCGAACGCGGCCCTCGGCGCTGGACCTTCCCCCGGACGAGGAGCAGTCCGCTGTGGAAGACCGTGTGCGCGCTGCCGGCCTGGCTGTCGGCGAAGAAGGCCAGGTCGACCAGGCCCGTGGCGTCGTCGAGGGTGACGAAGACGATCCGCTGCGGCTCCCGCGCGGCCGTCTCGCCGTACGGTCCGGAGGCGGCGCGGCGCAGGATCGGCGGGGTCTGGGTGGCCACCTTGGCGCCCGCGACCAGGACGGTCCGGCCGTGTTCGGCCGTGCGCAGCCGCCGGGCGGGGACCACGCCGAGTTCGCGCAGGAACTCGGCGTGGTCGCCCATGAGATGGCGGGAGGCGTCCATGCCGAGGATGCCGAGTTCGGCGCTGAGCCGTTCGGCCCCGTCGAGGTCGGGCAGGCCGACGGGGGCGGTCCGCCGTCCTTCGGCGAGCGGCAGCCGGCCGCCGTGGGCGGCGTCCTTGTGCCGGGCGTGGTGGAGTTCGGCGAGGTGGAGCAGCAGGTCGCGGCGGTTGGTGCCGAAGGCGTCGAGCGCGCCGACCCGGGCGAGGCGTTCGGCGACCGGGCGGCGCGGGCGGGCCCGTTCCCAGAAGTCGAGCAGCGAGTCGTAGGGTGCGCCGGTCTCGATCCGGGCGCTCTCGGCCTCGCCGATGCCGTGGACGTCGGCAAGGCCGAGCCGCAGCCCCCACACCGCGTCCGCCGCACCCGTCCTCCCGGACACCAGTTCGATTCGATGGGCGACCGCCGACCGGTTCACGTCCACCGGCAGCACGGGCACCCCGCGCCGCCGGGCGTCCGCGAGCAGCAGCCGCTTCGGGTACATGCCGGGGTCGTGGGTGAGCAGCCCCGCGTAGAAGGCGGCCGGGTGGTGTGCCTTGAGCCAGGCCGACTGGTACGTCGGTACGGCGAAGGCCACCGCGTGCGCCTTGCAGAACCCGTACGAGCCGAACGCCTCGACGATCCCCCAGGTGCGGGCGACGACCTCGGGCGCGTAGCCGCGGCGCCCGGCGCGCTCGGCGAACCACGCCTTGATCCGGCCCCGCGCCCCGGGGTCCGAGAGCCCTCGGCGCACCTGGTCGGCCTCGTCGCGGCCGCAGCCGGTCATGACGCTCACGATCTCGATGATCTGCTCGTGGAAGACGACGACCCCGTACGTCTCCTTCAGCGCGTCCTCCAAGTCGGGGTGCGGGCAGCGGACCGGCGCGCGGCCGTGGCGGGCCTCGATGAACGGGCGGACCATGTCGGCGGCGACCGGGCCCGGCCGGAAGAGCGAGATGTCGACGACCAGGTCGTGGAAGTCGGCCGGCTGGAGCCGGCCCACCAGGTCGCGCTGGCCGGGCGACTCGATCTGGAAGCAGCCCAGGGTCTCGGCGGAGCGGATCAGTTCGTACGTGGCGCCGTCGCCGGGCGGGATCGCGTCGATGTCCGGCCGGGCGCCGGTGACCCGGCCGACCTCGGCGACGGCGTGCGCCATCGCCGACTGCATCCGCACCCCGAGCACGTCGAGCTTGAGCAGTCCGAGGTCCTCCACGTCCTCCTTGTCGAACAGGGACATGGGCAGCCCCTCGCCGCTGGTGGGGACGACGGGGGTACGGGTGAGCAGCGAGGCGTCCGAGAGCAGCACGCCGCACGGGTGCATGGCGGTGCCCCGGGGCAGCGCGTCGAGGGCCTCGACCAGTTCCCAGAACCGCTCCCCCGGCCGGCCCCGGCCCGCGAGCTCGGCCTGGAGCCCGCGCAGTTCGGGCAGCTCGGCGAGGGCGGCGCGGGCGTCCCGGGCGCGGATGTGCGGGAACGCCTTGGCGATCCGGTCGGTCTCGGCCGGGTCCATGGACAGGGCGGCGCCCACGTCCCGGACGGCGTGCCGGACCCGGTAGGTCTCGGGCATGGCGACGGTGGCGACCCGTTCGGCGCCGAAGCGGCCGAGGATCGCGCGGTAGACCTCGAGCCGGCGGGCGGACTCCACGTCGATGTCGATGTCGGGCAGGACGGTGCGGCGCTTGGACAGGAAACGTTCCATCAGCAGGCCGTGCGCGACCGGGTCGGCGTGCGCGATGCCGAGGAGGTGATTGACGAGGGAGCCGGCGCCGGAGCCCCGGGCGGCCACCCGGATGCCCATCCCCCGGACGTCGTCCACGACCCGGGCGACCGTCAGGAAGTAGCTGGCGAATCCGTGGTGGGCGATGATGTCCAGCTCGTGGTGCATCCGGTCCCAGTAGACGCGCCGGTCGGGGCCCCGGTCGTACCCCTTCAGGAGCAGACCGGCGGCGGCCCGGGAGGCGAGCACCCGCTGGGCGGTCCGGTGCGCGGCGCCGACCAGGTACGGCTCGGGGAAGTGCGCGGAGCCCATGCCGAGGTCGTCCTCGGGGTCGACCCGGCAGGCCGCGGCGACCTCCTCGGTCCGTTCCAGCAGCCGGTACGCGGCGTCCCGCCGGAATCCGGCGGCCTCGGCGATCCGCTCGGCGGCCTCCCGCATGGCGCCGGGTTCCTTGAGCCATGCCTCGCCGCTGTCGAGCCCGGCGCGCGGGTCGACGGGGACGAGCCGGCGGGCGGCGTCGAGGACGTCGGCGACAGGGCCCTGGCCGGGGTCGGCGTAGCGCACCCCGTTGCCGAGCACGGGCCGTACGCCCTGCTCGGCGGCGAAGCCGACCGTACGGGCGGCCAGCCGCAGCGAGCCGGGGCCGGTGCCGGCCAGGCCGTGGTGGACGGCCTCCAGACACAGGGCGTCCCCGTACCGCTCGCGCCAGGGAGCGAGCAGCCGCGCGGCCCGGTCGGGGCGGCCGGCGGCGAGGGCGCGGCCGATGTCGGAGCCGGGGCCCAGCAGGACGAAGAGGCCGTCGCCGGTGTGGGCGGACCAGGGCAGTACGGGCGGACCGTCGCCGGCCCGGGCGTGGGCGGCGGTGACCCGGGCACAGAGCCCGGCCCAGCCGGCCCGGGAGCGGGCGAGGAAGACGGCCCGGGGCGCGGACTCGTCCACGAACGCTCCGCCGCGCACCGGCGCGCGGCGGGCGGAGGTCTCCCGCCGGGCGCGGACGGACGCGCCGGAGGCTCCGGGGGCGCTGAGGTCGGGAAATGCGCCGGAGGCTCCGGAGGCTCCGAGGTCGGGGAATGCGCCGGAGGCTCCGGGAGCAGGGGGCGCGCCGGGGGTACGGGAGGGTGAGCCGGGGGTACGGGAGGGCGCGCCGTCCGGGTGCGGTGCGGCGGGCTCGTACGCGAGGTCGGCGCCGAACAGCGGGCGGATGCCCGCCGTCGCGCACGCCTTCGCGAAGCGGACCACGCCCGCGACGGTGTCGCGGTCGGTGAGGGCGAGGGCGTCCATGCCGCGCTCGGCGGCGCGCTCGGCCAGCCGGGCGGGGTGCGAGGCGCCGTAGCGCACGGAGTAGCCCGACGCGGTGTGCAGATGCGTGAATCCCGGCATATGCCGCACCACCTTTCACGCCCCACTCGAATTCGTACACACGTTCCCACCCCCTTTTTCTCACCTTAACCCATCTTCGAACGTCCGTACGATTATCGAGGTGGGCGCCCCTCCGAGCCTGCGAGTCACCCGTTCGACCCAGCCCGACCTGCGGAAACGATCACCCTCCCCGAGCCTGGGGGGATGAGTTTCGTCGACGAACTGAAGAGCGCCGTCACACCGAGAGCAGCCCTGCTGGTCGTCGGGGTCTTCGCCCTCCAGATGCTGTTCATCGCTTCCTACGTGGGCGCCCTGCACCACCCGAAGCCGAAGGACGTCCCCTTCGGGGTGGTGGCACCCGCACAGGCCTCGGCCCCCCTGGTGACCCGGCTGGAGCGACTGCCCGGCGGGCCGCTCGACCCGCGCGCCGTCGCCGACGAGGCCGAGGCCCACAAACAGATCCTGAACCGGGACATCTACGGGGCCCTGATCGCCGACCCGGCCGGCCGCACCGACACCCTGCTCGTCGCCTCCGGCGGCGGCAAGGCGCTCTCCGTCACCCTGGAGGCGACCTTCCGGGGCGTGGCGGCGGCCGAGCACCGCGCGCTGCGGACCGTCGACGTGGCCCCGGCCTCCCCTCAGGACTTCAACGGACTCTCCGCCTTCTACCTGGTCATCGGCTGGTGCGTCGGCGGCTACATCTGCGCCGCGATCCTGGCGATCAGCGCCGGCGCGCGCCCCGCCAACGCGGAGCGGGCGGTCATCCGGCTCGGCGCGCTCGCGCTCTACGCGATCCTCGGCGGGCTCGGCGGCGCGCTCATCGTCGGCCCGATCCTGGGCGCCCTGCCGGGCAGCATCGCCGCCCTGTGGGGGCTGGGCGCGCTGGTGGTCTTCGCGGTCGGCGCGACCACCCTCGCCCTGCAATCGCTGTTCGGGATCGTCGGCATCGGCCTGGCGATCCTCCTCATCGTGGTCGCGGGCAACCCGAGCGCGGGCGGCGCCTTCCCGCTGCCGATGCTGCCACCGTTCTGGCAGCTCATCGGCCCGGCCCTGCCACCGGGGGCGGGCACTTGGGCGGCCCGCTCGATCGCGTACTTCAGGGGCAACGACATGCTCGGCTCGATGCTGGTGCTCTCCGCCTGGGCCGTCGTCGGCGCCGCGATCACCGTGATGATGTCCGCGCTCAAACAGTCGGTGCCGGCCGCGGCGGCCCCGGCCGACGGCGCCCGCGCGTGACCGCGTAGCCGCGTGGCCCGGAGCCCGTAACCCGGCGCGAACACCCACCGGCCCACCGGCCCACAAGACGACAGGCCCCGGCGGACCCCCTCGAAGGAGGTCCGCCGGGGCCTGTTCAAGAGACCTCGCGAAGGGTGGAGCAGGTGGATCAGAACACGTTCACGCCGTACGCGCTCAGCGCCTTCGTCACCGGCTGGAAGAACGTCGTGCCGCCCGAGGTGCAGTTGCCGCTGCCGCCCGAGGTGAGACCGATGGCGAGGCTGCCCGAGTAGAGCGGGCCGCCGGAGTCGCCGGGCTCGGCGCAGACGTTGGTCTGGATCAGGCCGTAGACGATGTCGCCGCCGCCGTAGTTCACGGTCGCGTTGAGGCCGGTGACCGTGCCGCCGTGGATGCCGGTGGTGGAACCGCGACGGGTGACGGACATGCCGACGCTCGCGTTGCCGGCGCCGGTGATGTCGACGCTGCCGACCGTGCCGGACTTGGTCACCGAGCTGTTGGTGTAGCGCACGAGGCCGTAGTCGTTGGTGGGGAAGCTCGACCCGGCGGTGGTGCCGAGTGTGGTGGCGTGCGCGGAGTCGGCCCACCAGGTGCCCGCGCCGTCGGTGCAGTGACCGGCGGTGAGGAAGTAGTAGTTGCCCGCGCTGTCCTTGACGTTGAAGCCCAGCGAGCAGCGCCAGCTGCTGGCGTAGATGGCGTCGCCGCCGGAGATCAGCTTGTTGAACACGCCCTCGGTGCGCTCGATGCGCAGCGCGCCCGCGTTGGCGCCGGCCCGGTCCTTGATCTTGGCGAGGTCCGCCTGCGAGACCGTGGAGTCGGCGGTCACGACCACCGTCTTCGTCGCCGGGTCGACCCGCCAGGCGGTACCGGCCACGTCGGCGCCGAGCACCGCGTCGTCGACGGCGTCGAGCTGCGCGGCGCTGAAGGTTCCGGTGGGGGTGGCGCTCGCGGCGGGGACCGCGATGGCCGCGGCGGCGGCGAGACCGGCCGCGACGGCGAGCAGACGGACGGTCCGCGTGGGGGTGGTGCGCGTGATCCTCACTTCTCGTTCCTCCAGAGGGGAATCGGGGGTCCGCAGTGGGGTGTCGGACCCGTGAGGCGCGGCCCGGAGGGCCGGCGCTGTGGGGGAGGTCTCGGGCCGTACGAGAAGGGCGCCCCCAAGGACGCCTCGGGCCGCACGGCCGTCGACCGTCGTACGCGGTACGGGAGTCGGGACACGACACCGTGGGGGTGACGTGTTCCTGACAGGTCACACCCCGGGATAGTGGCCCGGAAAACCGGAGCGCACAAGACCGCCCGCACGGCCCGTCCACCCGCGGGGAAAGACCCGACCGGGCGGCCCGCACCCCTTCCCCCGGGTCCGACACACCTGCGAACCCGGGCTCCGGAGCGCGTTCCGGAGGGGCTGCGGGAGCCACCCGGAACAGGAGGCGCTCAGCTCTCCCGCACCCGCCGCTCGCCCGCCGCCACCGCCGTGTCCAGGGTGTTGCCCGGCGGCGGGAAAGGGCAGATGAAGTGGGATGCGAACGCGCACGGCGGCAGCAGCGCCCGGTTGAAGTCCACGGTCACCGAACCGTCCGCCGCCGGCGCGGCCGGCCGCAGGAACCGGAACCGGTAGCTGTCCCGTCCACTGGTGGCGTCCGCGAAGACCGCCCACAGCGTGCCGTCGCCCTCGACGGCCACCTGAAGACGGTGCTCGGCACCGTGCAGATCGAAGACCAGCTCCCCGGCGAGCCCGAGCCCGCGCTCCTTGCCGTCGGCGTTCTCCACCCGGACATGACGGTCCTCGGGGTACGGCCGGTACACCCCGGGCCGCACCCAGCTCTCGTCGTACGGCGTCGCCTCGATGCCCCGGAACGCGCGCCGCCCCGCCGAGTCCGGGTCGAAGTCCCGTACCGCCCACTCCCCCTCACGGCGCATCACCACGAGCCGCCGCCCGCCCGACGCCACCCGGGACTCGTGGACCGGGGCGTGATCGGCGGTCAGCCGCACCGGACCGGTCAGGGGCGCGCCGTCGACCATGAGCGCGCCCTCGGCCCCGGTGCCCCCGGCCCCGGCGCCCTCCCCGGTGGCCACGGTCCCGGAGTCCGGGGTGAGCACCACCTCGTCGCCGTCCGCCCGCCAGTCGCCCGGCACGGACGGGATCCGCCCGTCCGGGAAGTCCGAGAGCCAGTACGTGCCGGTCAGCGAGAGCGGCCCGTACGACGAGGCGACCGCCGCCGTGCGCTGCTCGTGCCAGTGCTGCCAGTCCTGCCGTCCCTGGGACGCATCCGTGCTCATGGTGGGTCACCTTTCCACACACCTGTTCCCGCTTCGGCGGAGGCCGGGCGGATCACCCCCGGCCACTCCGTCAAAAGCCCCGGCGCGGGCGAGCGGGGCGCTTGTACGGTGGCGCGATGATCGAGACGGAACGACTGATCCTGCGTCCCCTGCGGTCCGACGACACCGACGCGTTCGTCGCCCTCCACGCCGATGAACGGGTGAACCGTTTCGTCGGCGCCTACACCCACGCGCAGGCGCGTGAGCGGCTGGCCGCGATCGAGCGCCAGTGGGCCGAACGCGGCCACGGCCTGTGCGCCGTCGAACTGCGCTCCACCGGCGAGTTCCTGGGCCGCTGCGGGCTGAACTTCTGGGAGCGGTTCGACGAGGTGGAGATCGGCTGGACGCTGCGGGCCGAGGCATGGGGGCACGGTTACGCGACGGAGGCGGCCCGGGCCTGCGTGGAGTGGGGGTTCCGGACGCTGGACGCCGCGTACGCGCCGTATCTCACCGCCATGATCCGACCCGGGAACACGCCCTCGGTGCGGGTGGCCGAGCGGCTCGGTTTCACCCCGCTGCGCGAGGACGAGCTGTTCGGCAACCCGGTCACGGTGTACGCCCTGCGGCGCCCTGCCCCCGAAGCACCGGCGCCGGCGCCGGGGGCCTGACGGTCCGTCCCCGCGTCAGCAGTCGCAGCCGCACCCGTCACAGCCGTCGCAGCAACAGCCGTCGCCACAGCAGCCGCAGTCCGAGCAGTTGCCACAACAGTCACAGCAATCGCAGCAGTCACCGCAGTCGGCGTTCGCGCACAGCCCCTCGCGGCGCTGCCGGCTCCACGGATCCTCGTACGTACCGCAGCACATCTGGCAGGTGCAGGCCAGACCGAGCCAGACGGCACACCCGGCCAGCAGACCGCGGCCGCGGTTCGGCGGCTGGGGCGGCAGCGGCCCGCCGGGGCCCCCGGGGCCGCCCGGGCCCGGGTCGTACGGTCCGCCCGGCCCACCCGGACCGGCGGGACCGCCGGGACCGGGGACGGCGTACGGATTCCCGGGCACGGGCCCCGGCCCCTGGGGCGCGTACGGGTTGCCCGGCAGCGGCCCGGACCCGGTGACCCCGGGCCCCGGCGCGCCGTGCGAACAGGTCGTCGTCCGGAAGGCCCGGTCGATGGAGTTGCGCAGCTCGTGGGCGAGCAGCACATGGGCCAGGCGTCCCTCGGCGAACTCCGCGTCCTTCAGGGCCAGCCGGATGCCGTGCAGCGCGTCGTCGGCGAGCCTGCGGGCCTCCTCGCGGGAGGTCCCGGTCGCGGTGAGCGGGTTCCAGGAGCCGGCGGCGGCGTCGGCGTCCTGGTCCTCGACGGCGTCCAGGAGGTGGGCCAGGCGCCCGAAGAGCCGGCCGGCCTCGGCGAGGGGCTCGGCGTTGCCGGGGCGGCCGGCGAGGACGGCGGTGTGCGCGAAGGCGGCGGCGGTGGCGGTCTCCGTCGGTTCGGTGACGACCAGGAGCGAGGTGCCCGGGCCCGCCAGCGCCTCGATCCCGGCCTGCCGGTCGACCGCGTCGACCAGTACGGCGGTGTCGAAGCCGACCTCCCGCCCGGTGCGGGCGCCGGCCCGGTCCCAGGAGCGGGCCACCCGGCGGGCGGCCGAGGCCACCGGGCGGCGGGCCAGCAGCCCGTCCCGGTCGGCGACGTGGTCCCGTATCTTCGCCGACGCCAGCACCAGGGACACGGCGGCGGCGAGCCGCGCGCCCTCGCCCCGGGCCACCGGCGCGGTCTTCATCTGGCGCAGCGGACAGGGGCCGGCCGTCCGCCGCCCGGCGCCGGTCCGGCCGGTCTGGGCCTCCGTCAGCACCGAGACGATCAGGCCGTCGTAATTGGTGACGACCCGGGCGAACTGCCCGTGATCGGCGCGGAGCGCCAGACAGAGTCCGCAGAGATGGGCCATCCACTCCGTCTTCAGTCCCTCGGTGAGACGGTGCGTGCAGGGCCTGACTATTCCGAACAAGTGACTCCCCCGTGAGCGTGCGCGCGAGATCCGCGCGGCGGCGTCCGGCATCGTATCGGGGACTTTCGGTCACCCGAACGCCCGTGTCGTCACCCTTACGGCCCGACTTTCATCATTTGAGTTGCATGGTCTCGGCCAACCCCCTGTCAGGCCCCGCATACCGCAAAATAACTGACGAAACGCCAGAAGCAGGGCTTGTCGTTGTGCACCAGTACCGTCACGAATCCCCTGCGCGCCGACTATCCACTTGGCGCACGATCCGCATCATGGACGACGATAGGGATTGCGGAACCACGAGTGACCGCGCTGAAAGGAGGCGTCCATGGGATCGGTGCGCAAGGCCAGTGCCTGGCTGGGGCTCGTCGAGGACCACGACGAGCGTTACTACGACGACGAGTACGCCGACGGTGCCGAGAGCAACAACGACGCCTGGGTCACAGACCCGCGCGTCCAGGTCGCGTCCGACACGGCGCAGGACCGGGGCCGTCGGATCGCGACCATCTCGCCCGACGGATTCCGGGACGCCCGGGGCATCGGCGAGCTCTTCCGGGCCGGCGTACCGGTCATCGTCAATCTGACCGCCATGGAGCCCGACGACGCCAAGCGGGTCGTCGACTTCACCGCCGGCCTCACCTTCGGCCTGCGGGGCTCGATCGAACGCGTCGCGACCCGGGTCTTCCTGCTGACCCCCGCCGACACGCAGATCGTCAGCGGCGAGACCATCGGCCGCGGCCAGGGCGGCTTCTTCAACCAGAGCTAGCCTTCACGGCGCGGCTTTTCTCCCCCTGGCTCCGCCGGGGGACCCCATGGACCTCATGGGGTCCCCGCGATCGGCGCGGAACCACCCCTGCTCCCCGACTTCTCGACTTCCCGGCCTCGCCGTGGAGGCCGTGTCAGCGCCCCGGGCGCACCCCGGCAGCCGGTTCGACGGGGGTACGGCCGGCCGGGATGGGCAGCGGGCCCGCGGCCGGCGCTTCCAGGCCGGTCCGCTGATCCGAACCCGGACCCGAACCTGGACCCGAATCCGGACCCGAGCCCGGGACCGTGTCCGGCTCCCCGGCCTCGACCGGCGGGCACTCCATCACGCGCGGCAGCCGGAGCGCCATCAGCGCCCCGAGCAGCAACAGCCCCGCGCTCACCACCAGCGTCACGTGCAGACCGTGCACGAAGGCATGCCGGGCCGCCCCGTGCAGGGTCTCCCCCGCCGTACCGCCGAGCCGGGCGGCGACCTGGTAGGCCTCCCCGAGCGAGTTCGCGGCGGCCCGCGCGGCGGAGTCCGGGACCCCGTTCAGTCCGGTGACACCGGGCGCGTACGCCGCGTTCATGACGCTGCCGAGCAGCGCGATGCCCATGCCCGCGCCGAGCTGGTACGACGTCTCGCCGATCGCCGCCGCCCCGCCCGCGCTCTCCGGCGGGGCCTCGCTCAGCATCGACTCGTACGCCGAGAAGAGCGTGGTCTGGAGTCCGAACCCCAGCAGGACGAAGCCGGCGGTGAGCAGCACCGGCCGGTCGTCCTGGCCCATCAGTACGAGCAGCAGCACCGCGCCGGCGGTCAGGACGAAGCCCCAGCCGACCATCCGGCGCGGGCCGAGCCGGCGCAGGGTGTACGAGCCGGTCGCACCGGCGGCCATCGCGGCGAAGGTCAGCGGGAGCAGCCGCAGGCCCGTCGCCAGCGGGCTGAGGCCGAGGACGAGCTGGAGGTACTGGACGGCGATCAGCTCCAGGCCGACCAGCGCCAGCATGGCGAGCACGATGCAGCCGACCGAGGTGGTGAAGGCCGCCCGGCCGAAGAGCCGCATGTCGATCAGCGGGTGGGCGCGCCGCTTCTGCCGCCGGACGAAGAGCACCAGGAGCGCGGCGCCGGCCAGCAGCGGGCCGGCGGTCGGCAGCTCGAACAGGGCGTCGCCCGCGCCGAGCCGTTTGACGCCGAGGACCGCGCCGAGCACACCGGCCGCCGCCATCAGCGCGCCGAGGACGTCCCAGGGTCCGTCGGAGCCGCCCCGCGACTCGGGCAGCAGCAGCCGGCCGACGGGCAGGATCAGCGCCATCAGCGGGATGTTGATCAGGAAGACCGAGCCCCACCAGTAGTGCTCGACGAGGAAGCCGCCGAGGACCGGTCCGGCGGCGGCGCCGACGGCGGCTACCGCCGTCCAGATGCCGATGGCCGTGGCCCGCTCGCGCCGGTCGGGGAAGACGGCGCGGAGCAGCGAGAGCGTGGCGGGCATGATCATGGCGCCGCCGACGCCGAGGAGCGCGCGGGCGGCTATGAGCACCGCGGGGACGGTGGCGAGCGCGGCGATCGCCGAGGCGATGCCGAACAGCGCGTAGCCGAGGAGCAGCACCCTCCTCCGGCCGATCCGGTCGCCGAGGGTGCCGAAGAGGATCAGCAGCGAGGCGCAGATCAGCGGGTAGGCGTCGACGATCCACAGCAGGGCGGTGGAGCTGGGCCGCAGGTCCTCGGTGAGGGAGGGCACGGCGACGTGCAGCACGGTCGAGTCGAGCGCGACGAGCAGCAGGCTCACACAGAGGACGAGGAGGACCACCCAGCGGTTGGTGCCGGGGCCGGCGACGCGCCCGCCGGAAGCACCGCGCCCGGATCCGCCGGACCCACCAGACCCGCCGGAGCCACCGGACCCGCCGGACCCAGCCGGTTCGCCGGGTCCCTTCGGTCCGTCCGCTTCACCGGGTCCGCCGGCTCCCTGTCCGGCGGTACGCCCGGTCCCCGGCCCGCTCTCGTGCCCGGTGCCACCGCCGGTGCCGCGGCCGAGGGGACTCGTCCGACGCTTTCCGGCCGTGATCGTCCGCGCCATGCATGTACCTCCCAGTGAAGCCCTCGCGCTCGGCGGGCACCGTCCGGGAACCGTGGGACCCCCGGGGCGGCCCGGCATCGACGGGCGAGTGAGCCGTCAGCGTACGCGAGTTCAACCTCCGAGCGCGTGGCCAGGGTCTCACCCCGGCCGGGCGCGGGTGTGGCGTACGCCACTCGGGCCGCCCGGCACCCCTTCACCAAATTCCGCGCGGTCTCCCGATCCGTGAATTCATCGACCCGTCAAACAGACTTACGGAAATCATGCATCCCGCAAATGGGTGCAAGGTCATCGGATTTTCGGACGGCAGGCGGGAAGTGACCCCCACGCGAGAGGGACTCCACATCACATCGTCATCACGAAGACCCCGGAACGACCAAGGTCGCCACTCACTCCCTGTAACGTCGATTGGGTGCGTACCGACATCTTTGCCCGGCTGGACCGGGAGCCGGAACCGCCGAAGATAGAGGTCCCGCGGATGACCTGGACGCGTCTCGCCCTCTTCGGCGGGACGTCGGCGTTCTATCTGGTCATCGTCGTCGCCGTCATGCTGTCGACCTGGCTGGTGACCCTCGACTGGAAGATCATGCTCTTCCGGCCCTACCAGCAGTGGCCGGAGCTGCACGCCTTCCTCGACTACTACGTCGTCCTCGGCCAGCGCGGCCCGACGGCCGTCATGGTGGCGGCCTGGCTGGGCTGGCGCTCCTGGCGCCAGCACACCCTGCGCCCGCTGCTCTCCCTCGGCGCCGCCCTGCTCCTGCTCAACGTCACGGTCGGAGCGGTCAAACTCGGACTCGGCCGGGCCGGTCCCCACTACGCGACCCAGGTCGGCTCCGCCGAGCTGTTCGCGGGCGGCGACATATTCCCGTCCGGGCACACCGCGAACGCGGTCGTGACCTGGGGCATCCTGGCCTATCTGGCGACCACCCCGAGAGCCCGGCGGTATCTCTCCGCCCTGTCGGCCGTGGTCGCGCTCGGGGTCGGTCTGACCACCGTCTACCTCGGTACGCACTGGCTGAGCGACGTCCTGCTCGGCTGGGCCGCCGGACTGGTCATCCTGCTCGCGCTGCCCTGGTGCGAGCCGGTGATCGCGGTCGTCGAGGCGCGGATCCTGGACCTGCGCGACCGGCTGCGCGAGCAGCTGCGGTCCCGTCGCGGCCTGGTGCCCTCGCTGCCCGTGGCGACCGGGAGGCCGGTGCCCGGCCTGTTCCCGCCGCGCCCGGCGGCGGACGGGGAGCCAGTACGCACGCCCGCCACTGCCGCGCCAGCCGGTGGCGGACGCGGCACGGCCGCCGCCCGCGGTGCGGGCCTGCCCGGCTCGCAGCTGGCCGCCCAGCGGGCCCATCACCCCGCCGCGCACCCGGCCCACTCCGCCCATCACGCGGTGCGTTCGGAGCGCGGCCCGTCCGGCCCGGCCGGCAGCCGCCGTCCGCCGCACTCGCGGCCGGCGACGGGCGGCTGAGCCCGCGCGGACGAACGTAATGAGGGGAGGGCCCCGGCCGGTCGGCCGGGGCCCTCCCCTCATTCGCGCCCGGGCCGGATCCGGACCGGGACACGTCCGGCGGACCGGGGCCGACCGGACCGGGATCCACCGGCCCGGCCTGCCGGATTCCCCGGCCGCTCAGCCGCGCCAGGCGCGGGTGACGACGCCGTCCTTCGCCTCGAAGTCGATCCGGCCCTCCATGTACTCCATGGTGACGACCGCGCCCGGCGGCAGGATCCGGACGATGCTCCAGCCGCGGATCCTGGCGAGCCGCTCGGCCTCCTCGACGGGCAGTCCCACATACGTTTCGGGTGCGTGTTCGAGTGTCATACAGATCACGTTAGTCCCTTGCCGGTCACGCTTGTGTCACAGCTTCCCGACATATGTTTGACATGGCCGCGCTCTTCATCGAGTACGTCCGCGAGGTCGGATTCCGGCCGTTTACCCGGAAATTCAGGTGCCGGGAAAAACCTGCCCCCGAATTCCTTTCGCACGCTCCCGGCGGCGAATTCCACGCCCCTCGCCGTGCCGCATTCACAAGATCACCACAGTTCCCCCATGGAGCGCTCAACGGAAGCGCCGGACCAGCGCCCCCACCTTGGACTTCGCCGTGTAGACCAGATCGAGAACGGTGCCCCCGGCACGGTGCAGCGTGGCCTTGGCCGGAGCGTGGGCGCGCGGGCGGGAACCGCTCGCGGCGGCGAGCCCGGCCCAGATCTCCTCGTGCCGGACCGCCGTACGCGCCGGGTCGAAACGCTCTGAGGCGACCAGGGCCGCCTTCGCCGCCCGCGCGCGGGCCTCGTCGTCGTTGATCAGGGCGAGCAGCGCGGCCGACACCGCCGCCGTGTCGTCGACCGGGACGAGCCGGCCGTCGACGCCGTCCTCGATGATCTCCGCCGGGCCGTACGGGCAGTCCGTGGAGACCACCGGCAGCCCGCAGCGCATCGCCTCGACGATGGTCATGCCGAAGGACTCGCGCCGCGAGGTGACGGCGGCCAGCGAGCCCTTGGCCCACTCCGGCTCCATCGGGTGCGCGGTCCCCATGAGGTGGACGTGCTCGCCGAGGCCGAGCCGTTCGATCTGCCGGGCCAGGGTCTTCTTCAGATTGTCGGAGGCGTCGCCGGTGCCGTAGATCCGCAGCCGCCAGTCGGGGCGGGCGGCGGCCACCGCGGCGAAGGCGTCGATCAGCAGGTCGTACCGCTTGACCGGGGTGAGCCGGCCGGCCGCGACGACGATCTTCGCGGCGGGGTCGGCGGGCGGCACGCGCGGCGCGGGCACACTGTTGGGCACCGCCTCGATCCGTACGCCGGGCAGCCCGAGCGCCCGGTAGGAGCGGGCGTCGGCCTCGGTGACGGTGGTCACGGCGTCGAGCAGCGCGTACTCGTGGCCGATGTCGCGCCGCAGCCGGTAGCTGTGCCCGTCGAGGATCAGGTGTTCCTGTCCGATGAGCACCGGGCCGCGCGGGGCCTGCCGGGCGAGCTGCACATTGAGCCCGGGACGGGTGGCGACGACCACGTCGGCCTCGACGGAGGCGAGATGGGCGCCGATCCGGGCGTCGGTGAGGGCGCTGTACTGCTTCCAGCGGCCGTCGCCGCGCGGGAAGACCCGGGCGGGACGGTGGAAGTCGGGGTGCTCCCCGTCGTAATCCGGGCTGTTCTTCCGGATGTCGACGAGATGACGCAGGGTCACCCCGTCGGGAACCCCGAGAAGCGGCTTGTCGCGATGGCGGAACACCGAGACGATCTCGACCTCGTGGCGGGCCGCCAGCTCGGCGGCGAGCGTGAAGGTCGCCCGGATCGTGCCACCGATGTGGTAGCCGTTGTGGAGCAGGAAAGAAACACGCATGGACGAGCCGGTCCCCCTGGGTGAACGTGTGTGGTCCCGGCGACTGTAGCCGGGCCCCGCCGTCATTCCCCGCCCGTCACCGGAGAGTTGGCGGCGCGGCGGTACCGGCGAGGGCGGGCCGCACCCGCCCGGAGCCGTCCCGGACCGCCCGGATCACGCCCCGAACAACTTGGCGGCTTCCCGCCGTGACCCCGGCCGAGCCTTCCCCGTTGAACTCGTCATGAGACGCCCGGGAGCCGCCCTGGCGTCGCCACGCGAAGAGTCCAGGGAGCCCCCCGTGCCGCGCATGCTCGACGTCAGCGAGGACGTACGCGCCGAGATCGGCGACGAAGAAGCCGACCGGCTGCTCGCCGGCGAGAACGCCCCGGGCAGCTACGACTGCACCTCCTGCCGTACGCCCGGCGACTCCGAGCGCGAGCGGACCAGCACCGTGCTGTTCGTCGGCGAGGAGACGGCCGTGCTCGCCTTCGCGCACGCCGGCTGTATCCAGTCCCAGGTGGTCCGGGTCGCCGAGGAACAGCTCCAGGGCGCGGTCGCCTCGATCACGGCCGCCGACGCCGCCGAGTCGCTCGCCGTCGAGCACCCCCGGCAGGCCGTCCTCGGGGTCACCAGCGGGCTGGTGCTGATCGGGGGCGAGCTGCACCCGGCGCTCGTCGTCGAGCCCACCGCCCCGGTCGCCCGCCCCGGCACGAACGGCACGACGGACGAGTTCCTGACGCTGCTCGTCGAACAGGGCTTCCAGCCCGTCACCGACGTCAACACCAGGCCCGCGCCGCTGCCCGGCTGGTCGGTCCTGGTCGCGATGGGGCGGCTGCACTCGGTCCTGCAGCCCGGTATGAGCGGCACGGGCCAGGTCGCCTGGTGGCAGGCGCACCAGCCGCTCCAGGTCACCGAGGGCTGGCGGACGGCGGCGAACAAGTCGCACACCGTGCTGGTGTTCGCGGCGCCGGTGGGCGCCATCGGCCAGCAGCCGCGCGAGGACCTGCTGCGCGACGCCCTGGAGAAGGCCGCCGCCAACGGCTGCCTGGTGGCCGCGGCGATGCCGCTGGCCGGCACATGAGCGAGCCGCCCGTGCCGGCCGCCGGCGGGCCCTGGAACGAGGGGCCCGCACCACGCGCGGACGGACACGGGTACGAGGACGGCCGGTACGGGAACGGTCGGTACGGAGACGGTCGGTACGGGGACGGCGCGCGGCCTTGGCGGGCCGCTCCGCCCGATCCTTCCGGGCGCCCCCCTGCCGATTCCCCGTCCCCGGGGCACCCTCATTCCGAGCGCCGCCCGCATCCCCCGGACGCCGGGGTCGTTGGCAGATATGTGCACACATACGACCCGTTTCCGCAGCCGTACCCGAATCCGGGCCTCGCCCCCATCCCCGGCATGCGCCCCGCCCGCGACGGCGCACCAGGGTTCCCGGCGTTCTCGGCGACCCCGATCTTCGACGCCCTGATCGCCGAGTTCCGCCGCGCCTTCCGCACCCTGCCGGGCGACCGCAGCGGCGAGGAGGAGCTGCTCTTCCGCTCCTTCGGCACGGGCCGGGGCCAGGGCCCGGGCGCCATGCCGCCCGCCGGTCCGAGGCCGGGCGGCGCCCCGGGCGTCCCGGGGGCGACGGCCATGGGCACGGGTCCTGGGGCGATGCCCCGGGCGGGCACCGGGACCGGGCGCGGCTGGTCGGCGTACGCGCTGCCGCCGGGCACCGGGGCCGGGGGCTGAGCCGTACCGCCGCTCCCCGTACCCCGCCGTACCCGTACGGCTTGGAGACCGGCGGAGTACGGCCGAGGGCCGGGGTGTCGTGACGACGCCCCGGCCCTCGGCCGTACCCGGGGGACCGCCTCACGCGGTCCCCGGATGACTACTTCTTCTTGCCGCGCCTTTCACCAACCCGCTCTGGGGCCTGCGGTGTTCTCCTCGCGCAAGCCTCTGACCTGCGGTTGAGCGGTTGTCATTGGTGAACGTTGGTGGGCCCCGGGAGTCCTTTGACGGCCCAGGGACGGCCCCGCTCGGTCAGGGAGGGATAGAAGGACCACCCTTCGGGCGGACGCTCTTTCGGGCGCCTACGGCATGCGCCTCCTCCCCCTGTCGGCGCCTGCGGGCACACCGGCGAAGCCGTCTCCCGGCCGGCGCCGTGAACAGTAAAGGAGGTTTTCACCCCCATTTTTTCCTAAGTAGGAAGACGCTGCGTCACCTGCGTCACCACAGGTCCAAAAACGACCTCTGACCTGCGTCGATGAGGGTGACGCAGAGCCCAAAAGTCTGCGTCACCGTTCGTCACCTGCGTCACCGGCGTCCGTGCGACAAGCAAGAGGAGCACCCGGGCCGGGCGGCGGTGCTCCTCTTGCTCTTCGGCGGCTTGCCGCCGCCCAAGAGTCGTGCCGCGAAGCGGCTCCTTCTTCACGCTCGAAGGCCCGCACAACAACAGACACAGACCCCTCTTTTTTTCCTAAGTAGGAAGACGCTGCGTCACCTGCGTCACCACAGGCCCAAAAACCGCCCCTGACCTGCGTCGATGAGGGTGACGCAGAGCCCAAAGGCCTGCGTCACCGTTCGTCACCTGCGTCACGCCGTGACGGACGGCTGCGTCACGGGTGACACAGCCCGCGCCCCTCTGCGTCACCGAAAATCGCAGGTCAAAGCCCCTAAGTGACGCTGGCGACACAGTGACGCAGAAATCCCGACCTCGGACAGATGTCGGCCACCCCGCCAAGGAGGTGCGGTGACGGAGTCCTGCCCGTCGTCAGGCCGCAGGCAGCCGATCGGTGTGATCGGTGAGTCCGTGCGCTCCACAAGGAGCGGTCGGACGCTGGGCGAGCCACCCCGATACGCGCGGCCCACCGTTGACGGCTCCGCCATCGGTGACGGTCCGGACGTAGGAGAAGCCGTGCTGAAGGTAGTAGTCCTGGAGCCTGGCGTTCGTCGTCCATGCGTCCAGACGGAGCCAGGCGGCCCCGGAGTGGAACGCCCGGTCCCCAGCCCAGTCGAGCAGTCGCCCGCCGAGGTCACGCCCGGCGTGAGTGCGAGCGACGGTCAGCTTGTTGATGAACATCGACGGATCCGCGAGTTCCCACTCGCTCCACAGTCCGTCTTCGGCGTCGGGGGTCAGCGTGATGGTAGCCGCCGTCGCAGCTCCGTCGCGGACCATGAAGACGACACCCTGCTGGATCGTGGCAAGAAGCTTGTCCGCCGGGTACGGCCGCTGCCACTGGTCCGTGCCCAGGTCAGTCAGCCATCCGGCCGCTTCCTGTCTGAAGGCCAACAGCTTGGAGAGGTCGTCGGGGGTGGCGGTCTCGATGATCACAGTTGCACGTCTCCCTCGCGGGCCGAAAGGCTCCCGATCTCGTAGTTCATGCGGTTGAGGTCGCCCCGGAAGGTCGTGATCGTGCACCGGATCGACTTGGTGTCCGAGTAGCCGGTCCGCGTCCAGAGCATGACGGGGACACCAGCGGATACGTCCAGCAGGCGCGCCTCTTCGGGGGTGGGCATCCGGGCCGCGATCTCATCGAAGTACCCGACCTGCTCGACGCCGACTCCCGCGAGATAGCGAGTAGTCCCCTCCTCGATGTCCCCCGGCTCGGCGAGTCGAGGGGCTTCCTTGACCAGCCAGTCCGGGTAGTAGGTGGCCTGGGTCGACCAGGGCACGTCGTCCACGAAGCGGTGGCAGAAGCGGAGGACGGTCGTGGACTCCCGTCCTACCTTGAGCCGCTTGGCGACGTACTCAGTCGCCGGGGCCACCTCGACGCGAAACGTCTGGGTGGGTCGACGGCCGGCGGCCGTGACGTCGGTGTTGTACGCGTCGCCGTTCTGCGGGAACGTCAGGTTCTCGAAGCGGGAGGCGTTCAGCTCGAAGGGCTCGTGCTTGCGAACCTCGTATCCGAGGCCCTGACTGGATGAGATCAGCCCCTCGCTGACCAGCAGCGCAAGTCCGGAGCGGACGGTGTTCCTGGAAGCGCCGAAGCGCTCGCTCAGCTCACTTTCGGATGGCAGGCGAGAGCCCGGCTTGTAGGCCGCGTTGTCGATGTCTCGGCGGAGGGCGTCGGCGAGTTGCCGGTACTTCGGCTGCTTGGTCATGCGCCCATGATGACTCACTCGCTCAACTTGTTGGTACATGCAGGCCCCGATCGCTTGACGTCTCACTGTCCGTGGGTGCAACATCACTGCATCAGCTTGTACCAACAAGTTGAGCAAGCGGTGCAGCACCATTAAGCATGCCCGCTTGCGGCGGTATTCCCCAGGCGGGGAGCACCGTCAGAAGTTCAAGGCGGGGACGCTGCAATCCCGCTGAAGGCCAGAGGACAGGGTTTCGGCCCGACTGGCGAGGTGGCCCGGTGACCGCGAGCAACGGCCGGAGGGTGGGGACTAGGTCCCCCTTGCAGTGCTTGTTCCGATCCGATCGACCCAAGGGGTCTCGATGCATCGCCGACAACCTTCGGCGTCACCCGCGCTTGACCATCCGGGTGGCCACGCCCACCGCGTCACCTGATCTGTCCGCAGTCGCACTGCGGCCGGCTGCCTCCCTCGCCCGTCCGGCCCTACTGGGGGCCGTACGGGCGGGGTAGCAGGGAGTTGGAACACCCCATCACACCAAGGGAGTTCATCGTGGAAGCTGTCGTCACAAGCGTCGTCGCGGTCGTCGGCACCCTGCTCGGCGCGGTTGTCGCCGGGGTCCTCCAGCACCGGCTGACTCGACAGGAACGAATCGCGGCCCAGGACAGCGAACTGCGGCGCGAACGGCTGGCCGCCGTCACGAACCTGGTCGCCGCGATCGCCGAGCACCGCCGAGCGATGTGGGCGCGCGAGAACCTGCGGCTGAACGGTGCCGACAGCGCCGTCTACGAGCATGCTCGGACCGCCAGTCACACCACCCGGGCCGCAGTCACCGCCCCGCTCACCGCCGTACAGATCCTCGCCCCGGCCCTCGCCGAGCACGCCGAGACCGCCGCCCGGACCACCTTCAGCCTTCGCAACGCGGCCACCGAGGACATCCTCGCTGCCCGCCGGGCGGCCGCGATCGAGGCCGCCGACCGGCTCGTACACGCCGCCGTCACCGCGATCTGACCTCTACCGCCCCGACGGTCTCTCGGCCGGGTTCGACTCCCGGCCGGGGCGCTGGCCCGCACCAAAGACGAACCCCCGGAGTAGCCGCTCCGGGGGTTCTTTGCGGGCCGCACCCACCCCTCTCACAGAAGGAAGCGCGACCCAATGAACTTCATCGCTGCACTTCAGCAGGCTGTTACGGCCGTCCCGTTCAACGGTGAGCCGTCGGATGCGGAGCTGGATGCGATCGAGCAGGAGATGCCGCTGATCGACGCGGAGATCGAGCTTCTCGACGCGCAGATCGTCACCCTCGACCGTCCCGCGAACGAGGTCGACCAGCAGCGCATCCGCCGGGCCCGGAACAGGGTCCTGGCCGAGCGGTGCAACCTGGCGAACCGCGCCACCCAGTCGCCGGTGGGTGGCGCCGCATGAGCGGCCTGCCCCTTGAGGGGCTGAACGCCCCGCTGACGGCGCTTGTCACGTTGCAGGCGGAGTTCCCGCATCTGCCGGCCCCGACGGTGAGCATCTCGACGATCTTCCCGGAAGCGCTGGCGCTGAAGTTCTACGACGACGACTACTCGGCCGCCGGCTTCGCCGCGTTCGAGGCGTGGCGGGAGGCGCTGGACATCGACCCGCTGACCGTCGTTCACAGCGTTCAGGCTGACGGCCGGACCGGCGTCTTGGGCGCTCACGGAGCCTTCGCCGGAGCGGTCGTGGAACTCGTGGCCTACGTCACGGTCCAGGCCCCGGAGTCGGCGTCCACGGCCCGTGTGTCGATCCCCGCCTGCCACACCCACTGACCTGAGGAGATCACCATGGCAAGCAACAGCAACCGGGTCCACAACTTCCGGCAGCAGCAGGCGGAGCAGCCGTTCGGGCCGCCTCGGCCCCGGCAGGCCACGCCCCGCTCGAACCAGAGCGGCCAGTCGAAGAGCAACAAGTTCGCCGCCGACGCGGGTGCGGCAATCGGTGGGTTCATCGGCGCGATGGGCGGATCGTTCGCCCCGCCGATCAACCTCACGGTCAACACCACCAAGGGCGGCTCGACGTCGCTGAAGGCCCAGACCACGCACTTCATGCTGGGCGAGCCGGAGTTCAACTCGACCGAGGACATCCGGGCGTACTGCAACAACGTGCGGGCGCTGATGGTCCAGTGCGCGATCGAGCTGTCGATGGGGGCCGCGATCCTGGAGGCCCGGCTGGGGCAGGCGCAGTCGCTCCCGGACGACAACATCGTCCAGGCCCGGCTCCGGGCCAAGAACGTCGCCCGGAAGCTGAAGAAGGCCGCCGACGGGGCGACCGCCGCCGCGAAGAACTCGGTGGCCGCGTACGCGGCGTTCCAGCGCGAGTACGCCGACCTGATGCGACCGCGTCCGCAGCGGCCCGCGACGACCACGCCGTTCCGGTACTGAGGGGAGGGGATCCTGATGGCGAAACAGCAGAACATCCAGCAGAACCTCCCGGCGGTCTCGTCCACGGGTCACACGGCGAAGTCGTGGCTGTGGCGGCAGGCGCAGCCGTTCGTGCCGCCGTGGATCGTGACGGGTCTCGTCGGGGTGGCCGGCGGCGGCGCGAACCTGGCGTGGGACGGCTCTCCGTGGGCGGGCATCGGTCTCACGCTCGGGTCGGTCGCGCTCACGGCGGTCACGTGGACGGCAGGGGTCAAGTCGGGGCGTCAGCTGCGTCTGCACTCGGCGATCACGGTGGCGTCGGCGTCGGCCTGGACGACGGCGGCCGCGATCTCCGGGCCGTTCTCCGGGCCGCTCGCGAACCTGTACCTGATGGGCGGCGCGGTCCTCGCGCTGTCGTGGAACATCCGCAAGGTACTGGTCGCGGGCGGCATGGTCGAGACGTCCGGTGCGTCGGACAAGGGCCTGATGGAGAAGGTGGGTCTGGCCCGCACGCTCCTGAAGAACGTCAAGGTCGAGCCGAACAAGGTGACCGCCGCCTACGAGCTCCCGGCGGGCGAGCTGACGAACGGGGACCTGGGCAAGGCGCGGGACCGACTCGCCTCGGCGCTCGACGTGCCCACCACGGCGATCCGGATCGAGCACGACCCGGACTCCGCCCGGCGTGGACGGATCGTCATCGTCCCCGAGGACATGCTCAAGGAACCGACGATCTGGCCCGGCCCTTACGCACCGGGCGCGTCGGTCGCGGAGCCGCTGCGGATCGGGGTGTACGACGACGGCTCGGACCTCCTGCTGCCGCTGCTGGACGCGATCCACATCCTCGTCATGGGGATGACCGGCTCCGGCAAGACCGAGGGCGCCCTCGACCTCCTGCTGGAGCTGCTGACCCGGCGGGACGTCGTGGTCTGGCTGGCCGACGCGGCGAAGGCCGGCCAGGACTTCCAGCCCCTGGTGCCCGCGCTCGACTGGGCGGCGCTCGACACCCCGTCGGCCGCCGCGATGGTCGCGGCCGTGCAGACCGTCATCCCCGCGCGTACCGCGTGGCTGCGCGACCACGGCTACCGGGCGTGGGAGCCCGCCGCCGCCGAGCGGCAGACGGACCGCAAGCACTCGTGCCGCAAGGACGGCAAGGCGTGCGGCTGCGACGGACTGCAGTACCTCGTCGCCTGGTTCGAAGAGGCGGCGAAGCTCCTGCGCGAGCTGGGCGATGACGTGTTCACCGGCATCGCCCAGGAGGCCCGGTCGGCGGGCGTCACCTTGGTGGTCTCGATGCAGCGGGCATCCGGCTACCAGCTCTCCACCGACACCCGTGCCTCCCTCCCGTCGGCCATGTGCTTCGGGGTCAAGGGCGACGACGCGAGCTTCGCCCTCCCGGAGGAGGTCCTGGACGCGGGCGCCGACCCGGCCGCCTGGGGCAACAAGCGCAAGGGCTACGTGTACCTGGCGAGCGCGGGCGTCGACGAGGACCTCCACGCGACCCCGGCAAGGACGTTCTGGACCGGCCCGTCGGGCGAGTACGAGCGGATGGCGGCATACGTCGTCGAGCGGTTCGGGGCCGTCCGGGCCGAGATTGACGCGGTGACGGCCGACACTGCCGCGAAGGTCGCGGGCCAGTTCTTCACCAATCGAGTCGTGCGCGCCATGGGCGACGCGGAACTGGAGCCCCTCGTGGTCGAGAAGCTGGAGGAGCAGGGCTACGAGCCCGAGCCCAACGAGCTGGTCGACTCGGAGGACGCGGACCTCGACCCCACCGCCGAGATCCCGCCGGCCGGAGCGAACACCGCCCTCCCCCCGGCGGACAAGCCGTCCCCGGAGGAGGCCCGCGAGCTGCTCGACCAGCTGGTGCGGATGCTCGCCGGAATGGGGCCCGGCACGGTCGCCGTGAAGGACCTCGGCCCGTACCTGGAGCAGCTCGGCCGCGACCGCTCCTGGGTCTCCAAGGAGATGAAGCGGCTCGCGGAGGAGGGGCGTCTGGCCCCTACCGCCGAGGCGGGCGTCTACCGCCTCGTCCCGGTCCTCGCCGGGGTCTGACGCCCACCAGCAACCACAGGAGGAGAGATGGACCCGATCGACCACGAGTGGCACGCCCTCGACCTGGCGCAGCTGATCAATGACTACGAAGAGGCGGACCAGGCGGAGTACGCGGAGTTCATGGCGGAGATGGACGCCCGCGACGCCGAACGCGGCAACTGACGCTCCGCCACACAGCCGCACACCCCCGCACACCACACGCAGAGGGCCGACCCGGTTGCCCCCGGATCGGCCCGGACGACCACGGAGGACACCGTGACCGACCACCCCCAGTATCCCACCGGACGGCAGATCACCGACGCCGATCTGCTCGCCGCACTCATGCCCGACAGCCCGGCCGGCGCCGCTCCGGCCGCTCCGGCCGCTCCGGCGACCACCGTCCCGGCGGTGCCCGCCCCGCAGTTCGATGTCGCCGCGCTCTTGGAGCTGGCCCGCCGCCAGGGCGCCCTCGAAGCCGCGGTCACCCAGAACGCCCCGGCCGCCGAGACGTCGGGGCCGATCGTGCCCCGGTGGGCCGTTGGCACCGCCGTCGCCAGCGTCGGCATCGGCGCCGGCGCCTGTCTCCTCGGCTGGGCGCTCGACCTCCTCGCCACCGGGGCCGCCGCCGTCGCGGCCGGGATCACCGCCGCCGCCCCGATGCTCCTGATCGGCGCCGTCCTGGTCGTCGCCCTCCTCGCCCGCCGTTCCAAGGGCGGCGGCATCGAGGTCACGCAGACGATCACCCAGACCATCACCCAGTCGGTCAGGGGCGGTGACCGTCGGTGATGCGCCTCGACACGCAGCGCCAGGTCGACATGGCGGAGAAGATCCTCCGCCTCGTGTGGGTGATCGTCGGCGGCGCGATCCTCTTCTCCGTCTTGACCGTGACCCCGCTCGTGGAGCGCGTCACCGACGACGACTGGGACTGGACGGCCCCGATCCTGCCCACCGTGGTCGACGTCGCCGTCGTCATCACGGTCCGCGTCGGTGAGATCGTCGCCCGCCTTGACGGTCACCCCGGCCGGTGGCCGGACCTCTTGCGCTGGCTCACCGGCGGCATGACCCTGCTCCTCAACATCGGCGACTCGATGCTCCGCAGTGACTGGGTCGGAGTCGGCGTCCACGCGGTCGCCCCGATCCTGCTCATCGTCACGGCCGAGGCCGCGATCGGATGGCGCCGCGCGATCACTCACGCGGTCGCCCGCATCGAGCGTGAGCGGGCCGAAGAGCGTGAGCAGAAGGAGCGTGAGCGGCAGTCAAGGGCGGAGCGCTCACGCATCGAGCGTGAGGGGCGTGAGGCACGCCAGCGGGCCGACCGGCAGGCCTCCGAGGCGGCTCGGGCGGCCGAGCGTGAGCGGGAGCGTGAGGCCGAGAACCGCCGCCGCGAAGAGGATCGAAAGTCCGAGGAGGCGCGCCGTACTCACGAAGCACAGATGGAGCGGGAACGTCTTGCTCACGAGGCAGCCGAGGCACAGGCCGTCCGCGAGCACCAGGCAGCCCGGCACCGTGAGGAGCAGGAGCGGACCGATCGGATCGCCCGTGAGGAGCGGACCCGGGACGAGGCGGAAAAGAAGGCGCGGGACGACGCGCAACGGGCCGAGCGCGAGCGGAAGGCCGCTGAGGCACTCCGTCAGACCGAGACCGTGAGGGCTCCCCGCCCGGCCGTGAGTGCCGCCGTGAGTGACCGCCGTCCCGTCGTGAGTGCCACCGCGAGTGCCCCCGCCCTCACGACCACTCACGAGGCCACCAGCAACGACCAGATGCCGAAGGAAAAAGCGCTCACGGTCGTCCGTGAGGGCCTGCGCGACGGCATCTCCCAGAGCAAGCTCGCCACCCTCACGGGGTGGTCCACGGGCTGGGTCGCCAAGCAGGCCGCCGCCCTCAAGGGCGAGGAGGTCTCCGCGTGAGCACCGACGACCTGACCGCCATGCACGCCGAGGTCCGCGCCGAGATCACCCGCACCGACTCGAAGGCGGGCCTGCTGCTCGCCTTCGTCGGCGCGGTCCTGGCCGGCGCCGGAAGCATCGCCCACGACGTCCCGATGACCCTGCCCGCATATATCGCGGGCGGCATCGGCGCCGCGCTCCTGGCCGCCGCCGCCGTCCTCCTGCTCCACGTGGTCCGGCCCCGCCTCGGCGGCCGACACGGCTGGCCGCTGTGGGCGACCCTCACCCCGCAGCAGCTCCTTGCCGCCGAGCCGCGAAACCTGGCCGACGACGTCGTCGGCCTCTCCCGCCTCGCCGCCGTGAAGTTCACCGGCCTGCGGCAGGCGATCGACCTGATCCGCACCGCCGGCGCCTTCTTCGTCGTGGCCGCCGTCCTCGCGCTCGCCCTCGGAGGTGCCGCATGACCATCGTCATCCGGATCGTGTCGTACGGCATCGGCCACAACGACGAACCGCGGGCCCACCGCCCCGTCGTCGTCGACACCACCGAGCTGCGCAACCCGCCCGACGACCCGGCCGTCCGCGCCCGCCTCACCCAGCTCACCGGCCTCGACCCCGAGGTCCACCAGTACGTGATGACCACCCCCGGCGCCCGCCGGCTCGTCGACCGCCACGTCCGCGAGATCGACCAGCGCGCCGAGGCCGGCCAGACCCGCATCGACGTCCTCGTCCACTGCTACGGCGGCCGCCACCGCTCCGTCGCCATCGCCGAACAGCTCGCCACCGAACTCGGCCGCCTCGACCACGTCGTCCAGCTCCACCACCGCCACATCGACCGCCCGCTCCTCCCTTCCCGCCGCAAGGAGACGCGATGACCCCGGGGAAGAAGCGCAACGGCTACGCCGGCAGGATGCCGACCGGCACCTCGGGCAGCCGACCGAAGGGCAGCAATCAGCGCCCCGGCAACAACGCCAAGGGCGACGAGCACCCCGACCTTCACCGCAAGCCCCACGGCCCCAAAGCCTCCTGACCATGGACGCGATCCCCGTCCTCGGTTGGGGCGACAGCTCGCACTTCGACCACACCCGGGACCGGCCCTGCTGCCTGTGCGGCAGGCCGACCCCGCTGCGGTCCCACGCCGGAGAACCAGTCCACAAGGTCTGCGCCGAGGACTGGAACCACGCCCACCCCGACGCGCCCCGGCTCTATACCCCGCCCGACAAGCGGGACCCGGACCGCCCCCAGCACTGCGTGGGCACCGTCCGCTTCCACAACGACGGCCCCAACACGCCGATCCTCAGCCGCCGCACCCGCACCGCCACCCCTCAGCCCCTCAACCCGGACGACGGCGAGGACTTCTTGTTCGCCGCCTGACTCGGAGGACCCATGCGACCGCGCATCCGCCGCACCGACTGGCCCCGTCCGGCCCTGATCCTCACCGACACCCCTCGCCCCGACTGCTCCGACTGCCGGGGCGAGGGCGGATGGAACCGCGACTACGGCGACCCCATGACCGGCGAGTACGCCGGGTCCGACTGGGACCCCTGCCCCTGCTGGGACGAGAACCGCCGCTGGCTCCTCGTCCCGGTCCCCCGGCTCCCGCGCCGCGAGCAGCCCTACACCGACCCCTGGGCCACCACCCACCACAACGACACCCCCTTCTAGGAGCGCCATGACCTTCCAGACCATCCGTGCCGCCAAGGCGACCCGGCAGGGCGTCCGCGAGTACAACGCCGACTCGGCCGCCCTGCACACCGCCCCCGGCACCGACATCACCGCCGGCGCCATCGTCGACGGCATCGGCAGCAGCCCCGAGGTCGCCCACCTCGCCCACCTCGCCGCCGAGACCGCCGCCCGCATCGGCGCCCGCCGGACCGCGATGATCGGCATCCTCGCCGCCGCCGAACTCGCAACTGTCCCCGCCGGGGTCGACGAGTGCCCCGACGGCGTCGCCGTCCTCGCCGTCGCCCGCCCCCGACGCAGCACATCGATCGCCTGGACCGGCGACGCCCGCGCCTACGGCTTCGACGGCAAGCGCCTCGTCCAGCGCACCACCGACCAGACCATGGGCCAGTGGCTCCGGTACTCCGGAGGAACCGACGCCGAGATCGCCGGCGACTTCGACACCCTCGTCCTGTCCTCCCTCTCCCTCTGCTCCATCGCCACCGTCCGCAGCGCCCGCATCACCGACCCCGTCGTGATCCTCACCAGCGACGGCATCCACGACTCCGTCGACCACGACCACCTCGAAGCCCTCGCCCGCGCCCACCACACCGACCCGCAGGCCCTCGCCGACGCGCTCGTGAACGCCGCCCGTGCCGACGACACCGGCTACCGCGACGACGCCACCGCCATCGTCCTCACCATCCCGTAACCGCCCCAGCTCTCACCCGACACACGAAGGGCGGCCCCGCCCCACCAGGGTTGGGGCCGCCCCCGGGTCTGGAGGACCCATGCGACTTCGCATCCGCCGCACCGACTGGCCCCGCCCGGCCGTGATCCTGGCCGACACCCCTCGCCCCGACTGCCCGGACTGCCAGGGCTATGGCGGGCACACCCGACGCTTCGGCGACCCGTACGGCGACGGATTCAGCGAGTACGGCGGCCCCGTCTGGGAGAGCTGCCCCTGCTGGGACGAGAACCGCCGCTGGACCGTCCTGCCGCTCCCGCGCTGCCGCATGTCCGGTTACAGCGACGAACCGCCCTTCTAGAAACCGAGGGCGGCCCCCTCTCGCCAAAGACCGGGGCCGCCCTCATCTCCCGATCCACACGACCTGGAGGTCTCCCAGCATGACCCAACCCACCGACATCCGGCGAGAGCGCGACGCCCGGCCGCGTCTGCTGGACCTGTTCTGCTGCGCCGGCGGCGCCGCCGCCGGATACGCGGCGGCCGGGTTCGACGTCGTCGGCGTCGACATCCGCCCCCGCCCCCACTACCCCTTCACCTTCGTGCAGGCCGACGCGCTCGACTTCCTCGCCGACCTGATCGCCACCGGCGAGATCGGACGGTTCGCGTTCGTCCACACCTCCCCGCCGTGTCAGGCCGGGTGCGCCCTGACCGTCGGCACCAACCAGTCCCGGGGCTGGGGCCGCAGCCACGTCGACCTCGTGCCCGCCACCCGGCGGCTGCTGGAGGCGTCCGGCCTCCCGTACGTCATCGAGCAGCCCAACGGGAAGGCCGAGATCCGCAAGGACCTCACCCTGTGCGGCGAGATGTTCGGTCTCGGCGTGCTCCGCCACCGGAACTTCGAACTCGGCCGCTGGAGCGTCGAACAGCCCGCTCACCAGCCGCACCGGGGCCGGGTGCGCGGCTGGCGCCACGGCCGGTACCACGACGGGCCGTACGTCGCCGCGTACGGCAACGGCGGCGGCAAGCCGTCCGTGCCGGAGTTGCAGACGGCGATGGGCATCACCTGGACTGACGTCCGCGAAGAGCTGACCGAGGCGATCCCGCCCGCGTACTCGCAGTGGATCGGCGCCCAGTACCTCACCCAGGCCCGGACGGAGGTGGCCGCGTGAACAGCATCTCCACCATCGCCCCGGCCCTCGCCGAGGGCGGGCTGCCCGTGCTGCCGCTGGGGGCCGACAAGCGCCCGTTCGGCAACTGCCCAGCCTGCACGGATCTGGCGTGTGGCGGGCGGCCGAACATGCAGACCCCCGGGCCGTGCGCCTGCCCGTGGCCGTGCCACGCCTGGGCCGCCGCCACCACCGACCCCGCCGTCCTCACCTCCCCGCAGTGGACGGCCGCGTGGCGCCGGGCCCGCGCGATCGGCTACCACCCCGGCGGCGCCAGCGTCACCGTCGTCGACCTCGACAACACGGACGCCGTCGACTGGGCCCGCGCCACACTCCCGCCCACGACGACCGTGACCACCACGCGCGGGGAGCACTGGATCTACTCCGGCACCACGCGCTCCGTGAACGGTGTCCGAAAGGACGTCGACATCAAGTCGACCATGTCCTATGCCCGCTGGCTCGGCCCCGGCACCGGAACCATGGCGGTTCTGCCGGAGGTTGTCCGCGAGCTGGTCGTGAAGACGCCGTCCACGGTCCGGCCGGCGCCGCGCGCGCTCGCCGTGCCCGCGCCCGCAGGGGGCGGGCAGTGCCGTCACCGCGTGCCCTCCTATCTGGAGCGCGGGATCACCATGGCGGAACAGCGGATCACCGAGGCCACCAGCGCGATCCACAACACCGTCTACGCCACGTTCCTCGCGGTGCTGTCCGCCCACGGCCGGTGCGGCTGCCTCACCGAGGCGCACATGGACCGTCTGTTCGCCGCCGCGCAGGCCAAGGGTGAGTCCCCGCGGCACTGCACGGCCGCCTGGTCCAACGCTCTTGCGGCGCTGGGGATGTGAGCGCCGTGTCCGAGGACGAGAAGAACCCGCCCCGCAAGGTCATCAACGACTACGCGCAGGAACACTTCCGGTACTTCCGCACCATCGACGGCACCGTCTACGCCCAGCGCAACGGCCACCCCGTCGCCCGCCCCATGCGCTCCCAGGGCACGACCGGCAGCCACCGCCAGGAACTCATGGCCCAGATGTTCCGCGACGGCCTGGGCGTCTTCAACGGCACCGCCATGAAGGAGGCACTCGACTTGATCGAAGCACTCGCGCTCACCGAGAACGTCCAGCCCGTCCACATCCGCGTCGCCCCCGGATTCGACGGCGCGACCTGGCTCGACCTCGGCCGCGACGACGGCAAGTCCGTCCGCATCCACCCCACCGGCTGGGACATCCTCACCCCCGACCCCCGAGAGGTCTGCTGGCGCCGCACCCAGCTCACTGGCGAACTCCCCCTCCCCACCAAGGACACCGACGGCAAGGGCATCGACCTGCTGATGCGGCTGTGCAACTTCGCCAACGCCGAGGGCGAGAGCCTCGCCCTGGCCTGGCTGATCGGCTGCCTCGGCCCCGACGTCCCCGTCCCCGCCCCCTTCCTCACCGGCCCCCAGGGCGCGGGCAAATCCACCGCCGGCCGGATGCTCGTCCGGATCATCGAGGGGATGAGCGGCGATTTGCGCCGGGCCCCGAAGGACGAGGAGAACCTCATCACGGCCGTCGCCGCCGGGTGGGTCACCGGTCTGGACAACCTGAGCCACCTCGGGCCGGACCTGTCCGACCTCATGTGCTGCATCGTCACCGGCGCCGAGAACATCAAGCGGGCCCTGTTCACCGACGGCGACGTCGTCCGTGCCCGCTACCGCCGGCCGATGCTCCTGACCGGGATCGACGTCGGCGTCATCCGCCCCGACCTCGCCGAGCGACTCCTCCCCCTCCGCCTGGAACGCCCGAAGGTGCGGCGGACCGAGGCGGAACTGTGGACGGAGTTCGCCAGTGACCTCCCGGTGATCCTCGGCTCCGTGCTCGACCTGGCCGTCAAGGTCCGCTCGACCGAGGCCGACATCCCCACCGACCTGCGCATGGCCGACTTCGCCCACCTGTGCGCGCAGCTCGACGCCGCCGCCAGCATGGGCGCGCTGGACGCCTACCGCGCCAGCCTGGACGACCTCAACGACGACGTCATCGAGGGCGACCTCCTCGCGCAGACCGTCCTGAAGCACGCCGCCGGCATCGACCCCGGCACCGAGGTCCGGATGACGTCCGCCGAGTGGCTGCACATCCTCACCCAGCTCTACACCGGCGAAGGGGAGTTCCGGCCCCTGCCCAAGGGGTGGCCCACCACCGGCAAGGTCCTCTCCGACCGTCTCAAGCGACTCCAGCCCGTCCTGGCCGCCCGTGGCCTCTTGGTGGACTGGGGCCGCACCCGCGCCGCCCGCTACATCGAGATGACACGCCCCGTGCCCCCGGCCGACGAGCAGCAGCAGGCGTTCTGACCCGCGCCCCGAGGTCCCAGCCGCACAGGCAAGAGGAGCACCCCGGGCCGGGTGGCGGTGCTCTTCTTGCTCTTCGGCGGCCCGTGAGCACCGCCGCTCACGAGACCGCTCACGAGGCGCCCGGCCCCCGGCGGCAACCGCTCAACCTCCAAACGACTCGCCAGGACGACCCCCGGGCCCACTCCCCCTCCGCACACCGGACACGAGGAGCCACCACCCCTCATGGTCAGCAAGCCGCTTGAGACCCTGCGCGCCGGACTCCCGGACCGCTACCTGACCCCCGAGGACATCGCCGCGATGTTCTGCGTCCCGATCGAGACCGTCTACCACTGGCGCAAGCAGCGCACCGGCCCGCCCGGCTTCCGCGTCGGCCGCCACGTCCGCTACGACCCCGCCGCCGTCCGCGCGTGGGTCCAGCAGCAGGCCGCCACCGACACCGCCGCCTGACGCCGCCACACACCCGCACACCCGCACAGCGCGAATCCCCACATCACGCGGGGTGTGCGGGAGGCCGCACACCGGCCCGCACACCCCGCCGCACACCACCCGCACACCCCCTTCCGTGACGGCGTCACAGGCGCACCACCCGAGAGGAACAGCGCACATGGCAGGCCACATCCAGGACCGCTGGTTCAAGACCGAACCCGGCCCCGACGGCAAGCCCCACCGCATCAAGACCGACCGGCACGGCACCGGCATGCGCTACCGCGCCCGCTACGTCGGCCCCGACGGCACCGAGAAGTCCAAGAGCTTCCCCGACAAGCAGAAGCGCCTCGCCGAGCAGTGGCTCAACGAGACCGCCGCCGACATGGCCCGAGGTCAGTACGTCGACCCCCGCGCCGCCCGGATCACCTTCCGCCAGTACGCCGAGAAGTGGCTGGCGACGTGGGGCGGCGACCCCAATACGCGTGCGTCCATGGAGTCGCAGCTCCGGCGGCACGTCTTCCCGTACGTCGGCTCGCGCCCTCTCGGCTCCTTCCAGCCCGAGCACGTCAGGGAGTGGCTGGCGAAGCTGGAGGAGAGCGGCGTACGCGGCCCCTACGCCCGGACCATCTACTCCAACGCCCGCGCCGTCCTGAGCGCCGCCGTGGACGACGGCTACCTGACCCGGAACCCCTGCTCCGCGCGGACCGTCAAGGCGCCGGCCATCGAGCGGAAGCGGGTCGTTCCCTGGTCGGTTCCGCGCGTGTTCGCCGTGCGGGCCGGGCTGCCCGAGCGGTATCGGAGCATGGTGGACCTGGGCGCGGGCTGCGGCCTCCGCCAGGGCGAGATTCTGGGCGTCACCGAGGACGCCCTCAACTTCGAGAGCGGCGTTCTCCACGTCGTCCAGCAGCTCAAGCTGAGCCGGGGCAAGCCGGTGTTCGCTCCGCCGAAGGGCGGCAAGCTCCGCGACGTGCCGCTTCCCGGTCCCGTCGCCGAAGCGCTGCGGGACCACCTGAAGCGGTTCCCCCCGGCAGAGGTCACCCTGCCCTGGATGATCCCGGGCGCGTCCAAGGTGACCAAGCGCCTGGTCTTCACCGCCCCCATGGGTGGTCAGGTCTGGCGCCAGTCCCTGAACAAGGAGGCGTGGAAGCGTGCCCTCGTCGCGGCCGGTGTCATCCCCGAGCCGGAGACGGAGGAGGAGCAGTACGCCGCGGCACGCGAACACGGCATGCACGCGCTCCGGCACTTCTACGCGTCGGCCCTGCTGGACGGCGGGGAGAACATCAAGGCCGTGAGCGAGTACCTCGGCCACGGGGACCCGGGGCTGACCCTCCGGGTCTACGCCCACCTCATGCCGAGCAGCCAGGAGCGCACCCGGAAGGCCATCGCGGCGGTGTACGACACGGCCCGGTGATCGCCTGACGGCCCAGAGGCGGCCCAGGAAATGAATCATGCCCCCCACTTGCGGAAAAACCGCAGGTAGGGGGCATGATCACGTGGGCTACTTCTTCTTGCCGCGCTTCTCCCGCACCCGCACCGACAGGTGCAGCGGGGTGCCCTCGAAGCCGAACTCCTCGCGCAGCCGGCGCTCGATGAAGCGGCGGTAGCCCGCCTCCAGGAAGCCGGAGGCGAAGAGGACGAACCGGGGCGGCTTGGTGCCCGCCTGCGTACCGAACAGGATGCGGGGCTGCTTGCCGCCGCGGATCGGGTGCGGGTGGGCGGCGACCAGTTCGCCGAGGAAGGAGTTCAGGCGGCCGGTGGGGACGCGGGTCTCCCAGCCGGCGAGCGCGGTCTCGATCGCCGGGACCAGCTTCTCCATGTGGCGGCCGGTCTTCGCGGAGACGTTGACCCGGGGCGCCCAGGAGACCTGCTGCATCTCGGTCTCGATCTCGCGCTCCAGGTAGTAGCGCCGCTCCTCGTCGAGCTCGTCCCACTTGTTGTACGCGATGACGATGGCGCGGCCGGCCTCGACGGCCATCGTGATGATCCGCTGGTCCTGCACCGAGATGGAGTCGGTCGTGTCCAGCAGGATGACCGCGACCTCCGCCTTCTCGATGGCGGCGGCGGTACGCAGCGAGGCGTAGTAGTCGGCGCCGGCCTGGAGGTGGACCTTCTTGCGGATACCGGCGGTGTCGACGAACTTCCAGGTCACGCCGCCCAGGTCGATCAGCTCGTCGACCGGGTCGCGGGTGGTGCCGGCCAGCTCGTTGACGACCACCCGCTCCTCGCCGGCGACCTTGTTGAGCAGGGAGGACTTGCCGACGTTCGGACGGCCGATGAGCGCGATCCGGCGGGGGCCGCCGAGGGCCTTGCCGAAGGACTGCTCGGGGGCCTCGGGCAGCGCCTCCAGGACCGCGTCGAGAAGGTCGCCGGTGCCTCGGCCGTGCAGCGAGGAGACCGGGAACGGCTCGCCGAGGCCGAGCGACCACAGCGTGGCGGCGTCGGCCTCGCCGGACTGGCCGTCGACCTTGTTGGCGGCCAGGACGACCGGCTTGCCGGCGCGGCGGAGCAGCTTGACGACGGCCTCGTCGGTGTCGGTGGCGCCGACGGTGGCGTCCACGACGAACAGACAGGCGTCGGCGGCCTCGATGGCGAACTCGGCCTGGGCGGCGACGGAGGCGTCGATGCCGAGGACGTCCTGCTCCCAGCCGCCGGTGTCGACGACCTTGAAGCGGCGGCCGGCCCACTCGGCCTCGTAGGTGACCCGGTCGCGGGTGACGCCCGGGCGGTCCTCGACGACGGCCTCGCGGCGGCCGATGATCCGGTTCACCAGGGTCGACTTGCCCACGTTGGGGCGGCCGACGACGGCGAGGACGGGAAGCGGGCCGTGGCCGGCCTGCTCGATCGCGCCCTCGATCTCCTCCGGGTCGAAGCCCTCTTCCGCGGCGAGCTCCATGAACTCCGCGTACTCGGCGTCGCCAAGTGCCCCGTGGTCGTGCTGGTCGTTCATGAAGTCCGTTCCTTGATCTTGGTGGTCGGTGGGTCCCCGTCGCCGGGGCCCACTACTGAGCACTACTGAGAGTGTCGCTCAGCGCCCGGTGAGGCGCCTGGCGTTTTCCAGATGGCCGGTGAGCCGTTCCTGGATGCGGTGGGTGGCCTCGTCCAGCGCCTTGCGGGTGCGCCGGCCGCTGCCGTCCCCGGCCTCGAAGGGGTCGCCGAAGACGACGTCGACGCGGCTGCGCAGCCGGGGCAGGGCCTTGACGAGCCGCCCGGGGCGCTCGGTGCTGCCCAGCACCGCGACCGGGACGATCGGCGCCCCGCTGCGTACCGCGAAGTACGCGAGCCCGGCGCGCAGCGACGCGAAGTCGCCGTCGCCCCGGGTGCCCTCGGGGAAGATCCCGAGCACGCCGCCGTGCTCCAGGACCCCGAGGGCGTTGCCTATGGCCGTGCGGTCGGCGCCGGAGCGGTCGACCTTGAGCTGCCCGATGCCCTCCAGGAAGCCGCCGAGCGGGCCGACAAACGCTTCCTTCTTGATGAGGAAGTGGACGGGCCGCGGAGCGGTCCCCATGAGCATGGGGCCGTCGATGTTGTGCGCGTGGTTGACGGCGAGGATGACGGGGCCCTTGGCCGGGACCCGCCAGGCGCCGAGGACGCGCGGTTTCCACAGGCCGTACATCAGGCCTATGCCGATGCGGCGGCCGACGGCGGCGCCCTTCGCGGAGGGCTCGGTCACCGGGCGGCCGCCTCGCTGCGCCGCTCCTCCACCAGGGTCACGACGCACTCGATGACCTGGTCGAGAGTCAGCTCGGTGGTGTCCACCTCGACCGCGTCGCCGGCCTTGGCGAGCGGGGAGGTCTTACGGGAGGAGTCGGCGGCGTCGCGCTTGACCAGGGCCTCCCGGGTGGCCGCGACGTCGGCGCCCTTCAGCTCGCCGGAGCGGCGGGCGGCGCGGGCCTCGGGCGACGCGGTGAGGAAGATCTTCAGGTCGGCGTCGGGCAGCACGGTGGTGCCGATGTCACGGCCCTCGACGACGATGCCGCGCTCGGCGCCGCGCGCGATGGACCGCTGCAGCTCGGTGATCAGGGTCCGCACCTCGGCGACCGCGCTGACGGCGCTGACCTTGGAGGTGACCTCCTCGGTCCGGATCGGACCGGAGGCGTCGAGGCCGTCGACGGTGATGGTGGGCCGGGACGGGTCGGTGCCCGACACGATGACGGGCTTCGCGGCCGCGTTGGCCACGGCCTCGGCGTCCTGGACGTCCACGCCGTTGCTGATCATCCACCAGGTGATGGCCCGGTACTGGGCACCGGTGTCGAGGTAGCTCAGGCCCAGCTTGGCGGCGACCGCCTTCGATGTGCTCGACTTGCCCGTGCCGGAGGGGCCGTCGATGGCGACGATCACGGTTTCCACGGTGGGGAACACCTTCCTGGGTGAGCGGCAGACCCCGGCGGACGTGCGGGGACTCCCCCAAGGTTACCGAGTCCCCCGCACCCGTTCGGTCCAGCGGGCCCCTCCTTTCGTGCCGGGGCCCGCCGGGGACCGGGCGAGGGCCCCCGGGGAAGGGCCCGGCGAGGTCCCCGGCGACGATCGCGCCGGCTGTGCGGTGCCGATCCAGCAGGTGCCGGTCGCGCCGGTGCCGGGCCGGTCGCGCCGGTGCCGGGCCGGTCGCGCCGGTCAGCTCGTCCGCAGCGCCCAGCCCCGCTCGCGCAGGGCCTCGCCGAGCACCGGCGCCGCCGCCGGGTCCACCATCAGCTGCACCAGACCGGCCTGCTGGCCGGTGGCGTGCTCGATACGGACGTCCTCGACGTTCACGCCCGCGCGGCCCGCGTCGGCGAAGATCCGGGCCAGCTCGCCCGGCTGGTCGCTGATGAGGACGGCGACCGTCTCGTACGCGGCGGGGGCCGCGCCGTGCTTGCCGGGTACCCGGGCGCGGCCCGCGTTGCCCCGGCGCAGGACGTCCGCCACGCCCGAGGCGCCCGCGCGGCGGCCCTCCTCGTCACCGGACTCCAGCGCGCGCAGCGCCCGTACCGTCTCGTCCAGGTCGGCCGCCACGCCCGCGAGGACGTCGGCGACGGGACCGGGGTTGGCGGACAGGATCTCGACCCACATCCGGGGGTCGGAGGCGGCGATCCGGGTGACGTCGCGGATGCCCTGGCCGCACAGCCGGACCGCCGTCTCGTCCGCGCTCTCCAGCCGCGCCGCGACCATCGAGGAGACGAGCTGCGGGGTGTGCGAGACGAGCGCGACGGCCCGGTCGTGGGCGTCGGCGTCCATGACGACGGGGACGGCGCGGCAGAGCGCGACCAGTTCCAGGGCGAGGTTGAGGACCTCGGTGTCGGTGTCCCGGGTCGGGGTGAGCACCCACGGCCGGCCCTCGAAGAGGTCGGCCCCGGCCGCCAGCGGTCCGGAGCGCTCCTTGCCGGACATGGGGTGGGTGCCGATGTACGGGGTGAGGTCGAGGCCGAGCTGCTCCAGCTCGCGCCGGGGGCCGCCCTTGACGCTGGCGACGTCCAGGTAGCAGCGGCCGATGCCGCCGCGCATCGCCTCGGCGAGGGTGCGGGCGGTGAGCGCGGGCGGTACGGCGACGAGGACCAGGTCCACCGGTCCCTCGGGGGCCGCGTCGGTGCCGGCGCCGAGGGCGGCGGCCGTGCGGGCGCGGGCGGGGTCGTGGTCGCGGAGGTGCACGGTGACGCCACGCGCGGCGAGCGCGAGCGCCGCCGAGGTGCCGATCAGACCGGTTCCGATGACGAGCGCGGTTCTCACTGGGCGATGTCCTTGCGCGTGGGGCAGGTCCGGGGGCGGCGCGCGCGAGGAGCCGTGCCGGGGGTCCGGCCGGCCGGGTGGCCGATCCGGGGGTCCGGGGATCCGGGTCCGGGGATCCAGGGTCGGGTCTCCGGTGCCGGATGTCCGGTCCGGGGTCCGGTGCCGGGTGGCGGGTTCCGCGTGGCGCTCCGGTCAGCCTAGTCAGCCGTCCGGGGTGGGCGCGCCGGTGCCCGCCCTCCGAGACGGCCCGGTGCGCCGCTGCCGGGACGAGGGCGAGGGCGGAGCGCGGCGGATCGAGTGGGGGGCGGTAGAAACGTACGCATGCTGCTGCACCTCGTACCCCTGGACGACTGGTCCGCCGGTCCCGACCGCCCCTACGCGCCGCCGTCGCTCGCCGAGGAGGGCTTCACGCACTGCTCGCCGGACGCGGCGACGGCGCTGGCGATCGCCGACGCGTACTACCGGGACGTGCCGGGGACGCTCCTGGTCCTGGTGCTCGACGAGGCACGGCTGGGCGCGGAGGTCCGCTGGGAGGAGTCGCGGGGCGTGCTGTTCCCGCATCTGTACGGGCCGGTCGAGCGGGAGGCGGTCACGGAGGTCCTGGAGGTACGGCGGGACGCGGACGGCCGTGCGAGGGAGCTGGTCCCCCGGTCGTAGCGTGTTGCGGCCGGGGCGCGGCGGGTGCGGGCCAAGCTGGGCGGCATGGAGAGCCCAGTGAGCCCGAAGAGCCCGCAGACATCCGAGACCGTGCCCGCGACGGCGTCGGGGACCGCGCCGGACGCGGCCCCGCCGTGCTGCCCGAGCCGCCGGACCGCGCTGGCCGCCGCCGGTGCGGTCGGCGCGGTGTTCGTGACCGGGTGTTCCGGCGACGGCGGCTCCGGCGACGGGGACTCGGGGGCGCTGCTGGCCCGCACCTCCGAGATCCCGGTCGGCGGCGGGAAGATCATCAAGGACCGGAAGATCGTGGTGACCCAGCCGGTGGCCGGCGACTTCAAGGCGTTCTCGGCGATCTGTACGCATCAGGGCTGCACGGTCAACCGGATCGCGAACGGCCTGATCGAGTGCCCGTGCCACGGTTCGCGGTTCCGGATCACGGACGGGGTGGTGACGGCGGGCCCGGCGCCCCGCCCGCTGCCCGCCGAGGCGATCAAGGTCTCGGGGGGCAATATCGTCCGCGCCTGAGCACGCCCGGGTACGGCCCGGTCCGCCCTGAGGCCCGGAAATTCCGGGCCTGTCGGGCGGAACCGCCCTAGTGTGGCGCGCATGACTCCCGAGGAACTGGTGCGCGAGCACACGGTCTACGCCTGTGTGATGGGCTCGCGCGCCTTCGGGCTGGCCACCGGGGACAGCGACACCGACCGCCGGGGTGTGTTCCTCGCCCCGACACCGCTGTTCTGGCGCTTCGAGAAGCCGCCGACGCATGTGGACGGCCCGGCCGCCGAGCAGTTCAGCTGGGAGCTGGAACGGTTCTGCGAGCTGGCGCTGCGCAACAACCCCAACGTCCTGGAGTGTCTGCACTCCCCCCTCGTCGAGCACGCCGACGCCACCGGCCGCGAACTCCTCGCGCTGCGCGGCGCCTTCCTGTCCCGGCACGCGCACGGCACTTTCGTCCGGTACGCGGCGGGCCAGCGCCGCAAGCTCGACGCCGATGTACGGCAGTACGGGGCGCCGCGCTGGAAGCACGCGATGCATCTGCTGCGGCTCCTCGCGAGCTGCCGCGACCTGCTGCGCACCGGGGAGCTGCGCGTCGGCGTCGGCGACGACCGGGAACGGCTGCTCGCGGTCAAGCGCGGCAAGGTGTCCTGGGCCGAGACCGAGAGCCGGATGAACCGGCTCCAGGACGAGGCCGACCGGGCGCTGGACAGCAGCCCGCTGCCCGCCGAGCCGGACCGGGCCCGGGTGGAGGACTTCCTGCTCCGGACCCGCCGCGCCTCGGCACTGCGCGACCCGCTGCCTCTCACCCGTACCGCGTGACGGACGGCGTGGCCCGTCTCACCCGTACCGCGTGAGGGGCGGCGCGTCCCGTCTCATGCGTCCCCGTACACGTCACGCGTCCCAGTACGCGCCGAGGGCCCGCAGCTCCTCGCCGTGTTCGATGGGGTCCGCCCACTCCCCCGGCCAGGCTCCGGCGCCCAGGTGGGCGCCCGCGAAGGCGCCGGTGAGCGCGGCGATCGAGTCGGAGTCGCCTCGGGTGCAGGCCGCGCGGCGCAGCGCGGTCAGCGGCTCGTCGGGGAAGAGGAGGAAGGCGAGCAGGCCGGTGGCGAGGGCCTCCTCCGCGATCCAGCCGTCACCGGTGTACAGACAGGGGTCGGCCTCGGGGTCGGCGGTGCGCCGGGCGGTGTCCAGGCGGTCCAGGACGGCCAGGCACTCGTCCCAGCCGCGCCGGATGAAGTGGACGGGGTCGGGGTCCTGGGAACAGGTCCACAGGTCGCCGAGCCAGTCCTCGCGGTAGCGGGAGCGGTTCTCCGAGGCGTACACGCGCAGTTGCCCGACGAGCCCGGCCGGGTCGGCGCCCTGGGCGAGGAGGTACACGGCGCGGGCCGTCAGATCGGAGGCGGCGAGGCCGGTGGGGTGGCCGTGGGTGAGGGCGGCCTGGAGCTGCGCGGCGCCGGAGCGCTGGTCGTCGCTCAGCCCGGGGACGAGCCCGATGGGCGCGACGCGCATGTTGGCGCCGCAGCCCTTGGAGCCGATCTGGCTGGCGTCCTGCCAGGTCCGGTCGGTCATGAGCAGACCGCAGGCGGTCAGGCAGGTGTTCCCCGGGGCGCGGTTGTTGTCGGGCGAGCGGTACCAGGTGACGTACTCCTCCCGTACGGCCTGGGCGAGCCGCGCGGGCGTCAACTCGTCGTCCGTCATGGCGGTGCGGATGCCGCGCGCGAAGGCGAGGGTCATCTGGGTGTCGTCGGTGATGTAGGAGACGCCCTGGGTCACCCGCGGCTTCAGCTCCCGCCAGGGCCCGTAGGAGTCAAGGATCCGCTGCACGGCGAGGAACTCGGTGGGGAAGCCCAGCGCGTCGCCGAGCGCGAGACCGACGAGGGTGCCCTCGGCGGCCCGCTTCTTCGCCGCGGCCGGACGCGCCGAGTGCGCCCCTCCGGCCGCCTGCCCGCCCGTCATTCCCGTCATCCCCGCCACTGCTCCGTTCGTCGCCTCGGCCGTCATCCCCGTCGCCCCTTCGTTCGTCATTCCGTTCGTCCTTCCGGTCGCAGCAGGGGCGGGTGCAGCGCCGTGGCCTCGCCCGCCCGGTAGAGAGCGGCCGGTTTCCCCCGTCCGCCGGTGCGGCGCGGGGGTCCCTCGACGGGCCGGACGAAGCCGGGGGTGGCGAGGACCTTGCGCCGGAAGTTGGGGCGGTCGAGCGGGACGCCCCAGACCGTCTCGTACACCTGCCGCAGCTCGCCGAGGGTGAACTCGGGCGGACAGAAGGCGGTGGCGAGGCAGCTGTATTCGAGCTTGGCGCCGACGCGCTCGCGGGCGTCGGCGAGGATGCGGTCGTGGTCGAAGGCGAGCGGGCGGGCCCGGTCGTACGGCAGCCAGCGGGCCTGGGCCGCGTCGCCGCCGCCGCGCGGTTCGGGCAGGTCGGGGACGAGCGCGGCGAACGCGACGGACACCACCCGCATCCGGGGGTCGCGGTCCGGCTCGCTGTAGGTGCGCAGCTGTTCCAGGTGGAGGCGGGCGGCGGTGGCGCCGGACAGGCCGGTCTCCTCGGCGAGTTCGCGGCGGGCGGCCTGTTCGGCGGACTCGTGGGGCAGGACGAAGCCGCCGGGCAGGGCCCAGGAACCGGCGTACGGCTCCTGGCCGCGTTCGACGAGCAGAACGTGCAGGGTGCCCGCGCGGACGGTGAGGACGGCGAGGTCGGCGGTGACGGCGAACGGTTCGAAGGCGTGCTTGTCGTAGCCCTCGGGTGCGGCCGGGGAAGGGCGCGGGGGCGACAGGGGCTGTGGGGGCCCCGAAGAGCCCGAGGGCGGCTGAGGCGGCTGAGGCGGCTGAGGCGATGTCATCGGCGCTCCGGAAGCGGGTCGGTGAAGTGCCAGCCCTCGGCGAGCAGCGCGTCCACAGCGGCGACGGCGGTCGCCAGGCGTTCCTCGTGGGGGCCGGTGAGCACGACGGTACGGCGGCCGGTGTGGGCGAGCTGGGCGCGGAAGCGGGCGGTCATCCAGGGCCGCAGGTGCTCCCCGTCGCGCAGACCGTCGTCCTCGAAGGCGACCCCGTGGTGGTCGGTGAGCAGCCACAGGTGCCGGGTGCCGCGGGCGGCGACCTCGCCGGTGGCGGCGCTGGTGGTGCCCATGTAGCGCTCGTGCCAGATGGTGGTGGCGAAGGCGTCGGTGTCGCAGAAGAGCACGGGCGAGCCGGCCCGGGCCGCTTCCTCCTCCAGTTCGGCCTGGCGCAGCGCGATGACGGGGAAGTCGGTGGTGTGGAAGGTGACGTCGGACCATTCGGCACCGGGGCGTTCGGCGCGCAGCCGGGCGAGTTTGAGCTCGCTGTACTCGCGGCCGTACTCCGGGACCCAGCGGGTGTCCGCCCAGACGCCGCCGCGCCGCCGGTAGTGGTCGGCGAGGGCGCGGGCCATGGTGGTGGTGCCGGTGGACTCGGCGCCGAGGACGACGACGCGCCGGGTGAGCGCGGCCCGTACGGGGGCCTCCAGCTGGTCCCAGCAGGCGACGGGGTCGGCGCGGACAGCGGTGCCGGAGACGGGGTGGCGGGTCCGGCCGGGGTCGACGCTGACGGACACGGCGCCGAAGCGGCGGGCCAGTTCCTCGCCGTACGCCTCGGAGGTGAAGACGGCGTCGACGGCCTCGGGGACGGCGGCGCGGAAGATCCGCATGTGCGCGTCCCACACCTCGGGGTCGTGGACGTCGACGGGTGTGTCGTCGACCGTGCCGACGACGAGCGCGTCGGGGTGCGCCTCGCGCATCCAGGCGACCCGGTCGGCGAGCGGGACGGACTCGACGGCGGAGGCGCAGACCAGGACGGTGAGCCGGTCGCACCGGGCGCGGGCGGTGCGGACGAGGTGGTGGTGGCCGGCGTGCGGCGGATAGAACTTGCCGAGCACGAGGCCGTGGCCGTAGCGGGGCGTGTGTGTGGGCGTGGTCATGAGCGGGCCTTCGCCGTGAGGGGCGCGCCGGCGTCGGTACCGGTGGCGGCATAGGCATCCGCATCCGCGTCCGCGTCGGCGGCGTCGGCGTCGGCGTCGGCCAGGTCGCGCCGCCAGCCGCGCAGGCCGAGGACGCAGAGCGCCATGAAGCCGACGTACAGCAGGGAGGTGAGGTAGAGCCCCTTGTACGCGTAGAGGGGCACGTACACCACGTCGGCGGCGATCCACAGCCACCAGGATTCCAGGAGCTTGCGGCACTGGCCGTAGGTGGCGGCCAGGGACAGGGCCGTGGTCAGGGCGTCCCAGAAGGGGACGGTCGAGTCGGTGACCCGGTCGAGGAGCAGGGCGAGCGCGAGGGTCGCCACCGCCCCCGCCGCGAGCAGCAGGATCCACTCGGTACGGCTGGTGCGCCGTACGGGGAGCGTGTCGGAGCCTGGTCCACCCCCGTGGGTCCAGGTCCACCAGCCGTACGCGGCGAGGGCGATGAAGACGAACTGGAGGCCGGCGTCGGCGTACAGCCCGCTCTGGGAGAAGAGCAGGACGAAGAACAGGTTGTTCGCGATGCCGATCGGCCAGTTGGCGAGGTGCTGACGGGCGACGAGCCATACGCAGAGGGCGCCGCTTCCGAAGCCCAGCACCTCGGTCCAGCTGACCGGGGTGCCGAGCAGGGTGAAGAGCGGCTGCTGGAGCGGGTCCAGGATGTGCGCGAGACTCATGCCCGCCTCCTTAAGAGTCAGCCTGACTATAAATGGATGCGCGCCGCGACCTCAAGGGCGAATGCCCCGGCTCGGGCAGCTCAAGGGGCGATCGGGCGGGCCGGGGCGGGCATGGCGTCACCTGGCACCACCCGTGACGCCATCCGGCACCACTTGGCGCCACGAGGTGCCACATGGCGCCACCCCAACCCACTCCAGTCGACCGAAATCCTCCCGACACCCCCACGACATCCGCACCTCTCCATCCATTTCCCCAGGTCAGAGCGACGCCCCCTCGCCAGCGCCACATGTAGCGCCATCCACTCTTGCGCGTGGCGCCAAAGTGGTGCCATGATGGCGTCATGGACCTCACCCCGTACGTCGAGAATCTCCGCCGCGAACTCGCGGTGGCCGCCGAGGCCGGCGGCGACGAAGCCCGCGAGCTGGCCGAGCGGCTCACCGCCCCACTGGAGTCGGCGACCCGCCTGACCATGCTCAACGTGCTCTCCGCCGCGATGAGCGAGATCACCCGCGACCTCGCCCCCGGCTCGGTCGACGTACGGCTGCGCGGACTCGACCCCGACTTCGTGGTGACGCTGCCGCCCACCGGCACCGGAACCGGCCCCACCGAGGCCGTCGCCACCCCCGCCGAACCGCCCCGGACGCAGCAGCCGCCCGCCGAGGGCGACGAGGACGCCACCGCCCGCGTCAACCTGCGCCTGCCGGCGAGCCTCAAGGCCCGCGCCGAGGAGGCCGCGAGCCGCGAGGGCCTGTCGGTCAACGCCTGGCTGGTCCGGGCCGTGTCGGGCGCGGTCGACGGCGGCGGGCCTTGCCCGGCGGAGAAGAGCCGGAGCGTCGGAAACAGCTTCACGGGCTGGGTGCGCTAGCCGCCCACCCGGCCCGCCCCTCCACTCCCCCTCGACCCATCGGACCCTCAGCTCGCGCGCCACCCGCACCACTCGCTCCTTCACCCACACCACGTCCCACCAGCGGGGACGCCTTGAAGACCCAAGAGGACGGGACAGCCATGCCTACTTTCGACACCCCCGCGGCGATCTCGGTCACGGCCCGCGTCGACGCCGGCTCCATCCAGTTCACGGCGGGCGACCGCACCGACACCGTCGTCGAGGTGCGCCCCCGCTCCCCGAAGAAGGAGCTGGACGTACGGTCCGCCGAACAGACCGAGATCGGGTACGCCAACGGCGTCCTGACCATCCGCACGCCCAAGCCCGGCCTGCTCGGCCGCACCGGCGTCGTCGAGGTGACCGTCGACCTGCCCGCCGGTTCGCACGTCGACATGAACGGCTCCTGGACCCAGGTGCTGGGCGAGGGGCGGCTCGGCGACGTCCGCGTGAAGGTCTCGTCCGGCGACGTCCGCCTCGACGAGACCGGCCCGCTGACCCTGGCCGCCTCCCACGGCTCGATCACGGTCGGCCGCGTCGACGGCCCGGCCGACATCTCCACCAGCTCCGGGAGCGTGCGGGTCGGGACCCTCGGCGGCTCCGCCGTCCTGAAGAACTCGCACGGCGCCACGATCGTGGACGCCGCCCTTGGCGTCCTGCGGGTCAATGGCGCCAACGGCGACATCGACATCCGCCGCGCCGAGGACTCGGTCACCGCCACCACCGCCCACGGTGCCCTGCGGGTGGGCGAGGTGACCCGGGGCGCCGTCCACCTGGAGACCGCGCACGGCGCCATCGAGGTCGGCATCCGCGAGGGCACCGCCGCCTGGCTCGACGTCAACTCGGGCCACGGCCAGGTGCGCAACACGCTCACCTCCACCGGGACCCCGGCGGAGACCGAGGAGGCCGTCAAGGTCCACGCCGTCACCCGCTACGGCAACATCGACATCCGCCGCGCCAAGGCCTGACCTCATGGCCGCGCACCACCCGGGTGTCCCGGGCCCGCCCCCGGGACACCCCCGCCCCGCTCCGCCCCGCCTGTTACCCGATCCCCGACCGGAGGACTCCATGGCTTCACCTGTCATGCCCACGCCCAGACGCGGTGACGGCCGGCCGCCGGCCACCCCCGACCCCGCCCCCACAGCCGCGTCCGCCACCCCCACCGCCATCACCGCCACCGGACTGCGCAAGTCGTACGGCGACAAGACCGTCCTCGACGGCGTCGACCTGCACATCCCGGCCGGATCCGTCTTCGCGCTGCTCGGCCCCAACGGCGCGGGCAAGACCACCACCGTCAAGATCCTCTCCACGCTCGTCACCCCCGACGGCGGGCAGGCCCGGGTCGCGGGCCACGACCTCGCCGCCGAGCCGCAGGCCGTACGCGCCGCGATCGGCGTCACCGGGCAGTTCTCCGCCGTGGACGGGCTGATCACCGGCGAGGAGAACCTGCTCCTCATGGCCGACCTGCACCATCTACCCAAGCGCGACGGCCGGCGGATCGCCGACGGGCTGCTGGCCCGCTTCGATCTCGCCGAGGCCGCGAAGAAGCCCGCGTCCACCTACTCCGGCGGCATGAAGCGGCGTCTCGACATCGCCATGACCCTCGTCGGCGGCCCCAGGATCATCTTCCTCGACGAGCCGACCACCGGGCTCGACCCACGGTCCCGCCACGCCATGTGGGGCATCATCCGCGAGCTGGTCTCCGGCGGCGTCACCATCTTCCTCACCACCCAGTACCTGGAGGAGGCCGACGAGCTCGCCGACCGCATCGCCGTCCTGAACGGCGGCCGGATCGTCGCCCAGGGCACCGCCGAGGAGCTCAAGCGGATCGTCCCCGGCGGACACGTCCGGCTCCGTTTCTCCGACCCGGACGCCTACCGGCGGGCCGCCGACGGGCTCCGCGGAGCCGCCCGCGACGACGAGGCGCTGGTGCTGCGGATCCCGGGCGACGGCAGCCCGCGCGAACTGCGCGCCGTCCTCGACCGGCTGGACGCCGCCGGCGTCGAGGCGGACGAGCTGACCGTCCACACCCCCGACCTGGACGACGTGTTCTTCGCCCTCACCGACGACGGCGCCGGCCCGCGCCCGCACCCGCACCCGACCGACCCCACCGCCCGGATCCAGGACCCGTCCCAGGACCGCCCGCACGCCCAGGAGGACGCCCGATGAGTTCCCTCTCCCTCGCCGTACGCGACACCTCCACCATGCTGCGCCGCAACCTCCTGCACGCCCGGCGCTATCCCTCCCTGACCCTCAACCTGCTGCTCACGCCGGTCGTCCTGCTGCTGCTCTTCGTCTACGTCTTCGGCGATGTGATGAGCGCGGGCATCGCCGGCGGCACCCCGGACCGCTCCGTGTACATCGCGTACCTCGTCCCGGGCCTGCTCCTGATGACCATCGGCAGCACCACGGTCGGCACCGCGGTCTCCGTCTCCAACGACATGACCGAGGGCATCGTCGCCCGCTTCCGCACCATGGCCGTCCACCGCGGCTCCGTGATCACCGGGCATGTGATCGGCAGCGTCGTCCAGGCCGTCCTCAGCGTCGTGCTCGTCGGCGCCGTCGGGGTCGCCATCGGCTTCCGCTCCACGGACGCCACGCTCCTGGAGTGGCTGGCGGCCTTCGGACTGCTCGTGCTGTTCGCCGTGGCCCTCACCTGGATCGCCGTCGGGATGGGCATGATCAGCCCGAACGCCGAGGCCGCGAGCAACAACGCCCTTCCGCTGATCTTCCTGCCGCTGATCTCCAGCGCGTTCGTGCCGATCGACGCGATGCCGGGCTGGTTCCAGCCGATCGCCGCGTACCAGCCCTTCACCCCGGCCATCGAGACCCTGCGCGGTCTGCTGCTCGGCACCGGAATCGGGAACAACGGCTGGATCGCCGTCGCCTGGTGCCTCGGCCTCACCGTCCTCGGCTACCGCTGGTCGAAGGCCCTGTACGACCGCGACCCGAAGTGACGGACGGCTCCGCCGACGCAAGGAACACGGCTCCGCCGACGCGAGGAACGCCGAACGGCCCGTGGCCGCCCCCTCACGAAGAGGGGACGGCCACGGGCCGTTGCGCGCAAGGCACGCCGTCAGCGGGCCTCAGGCGGCGATGTCTACAGGCCGACTTCCTTCATCAGCATGCCGACCTCGGTGTTGCTGAGCCGGCGCAGCCAGCCCGACTTCTGGGGGCCCAGGGCGATCGGACCGAACGCGGTACGGACCAGCTTCTCGACCGGGAAGCCCGCCTCGGCGAGCATCCGGCGCACGATGTGCTTGCGGCCCTCGTGGAGCACGACCTCGACCAGGTAGTTCTTGCCGGTCTGCTCGACGACCCGGAAGTGGTCGGCGCGCGCGTAGCCGTCCTCCAGCTGGATGCCGTCCTTGAGCATCTTGCCGACCTCGCGGGGCAGCGGGCCGGTGATGGCCGCCAGGTACGTCTTCTTCACGCCGTACTTGGGGTGGGTGAGACGGTGGGCCAGCTCGCCGTGGTTGGTGAGCAGGATGATGCCCTCGGTCTCCGTGTCGAGCCGGCCGACGTGGAAGAGCCGGGTCTCACGGTTGGTGACGTAGTCGCCGAGGCACTGGCGGCCGTCGGGGTCCTCCATGGTGGAGACGACACCGGCCGGCTTGTTGAGGGCGAAGAACTGGTACGACTGGGTGGCGACGGTCAGACCGTCGACCCGGATCTCGTCCTTCTCCGCCACGCGCAGACCCTGCTCCAGCACGATCTCGCCGTTGACCTCGACACGGGCCTGCTCGATCAGCTCCTCGCAGGCACGGCGCGAGCCGTAACCGGCGCGGGCCAGCACCTTCTGCAGGCGCTCGCCCTCCTGCTCGGCGCCCGGGAAGGTCTTGGGCGTCTTGATCTGGGGCTTGTCCGCGTAGCGCTCGCGGTTGCGCTCCTCGGCCCGGGTCTCGTACTCGCGCGAGCGCGCCGGGGCCGTACGGCCGCCGCCCCGCTTCGGCGACTGGCGGGGACCGCCCTTGGCGCCACCGCGGGCCGCGTCGCCACGGCCCCGGCGGTCGCCGCCGCCGGTGCCACCGGTACCGCCGCCGCGCCGCTCGTCGGAGGGCATGGAGACGTCGTAGCTCCGCTCCTCCGGACGGGTCCGGCGCGGACGGCCCGCGCTCGGGCTCTGGCCCTGGCCCTGGCCCCGGCTCTGACCCCGGCCCTGCCCCTGGCCCCGCTCGTCGCGCTGGTTACCGGCTCCCCGGTAGTTGCCGCGGCCGCCGCTCTTGGCACCACGGCTCCCGCCGTTGTTTCCGCTGTTCCTGCCGCTGCTGCTTCGCATCAAACTTCCGTCGTCTTCTCGTCCGGCTGACCGACGCTGTCGTCCGCGTCGGGATCGAACGACGGTACGCCCTCCAGGGAGTCCGGCTCGACCGCCTCCGCCTCGGGGAGGAAGGGCGCGAGTTCCGGCAGCTCGTCCAGGCCGCGCAGGCCCATCCGCTCCAGGAAGTAGTTCGTCGTCCTGTACAGGATCGCACCTGTTTCGGGTTCCGCGCCCGCCTCGGCCACCAGACCGCGCTGGAGCAGGGTGCGCATGACCCCGTCGCAGTTCACTCCGCGCACGGCCGAGACCCGGGAACGGCTGACCGGCTGGCGGTACGCGACGACCGCCAGGGTCTCCAGGGCCGCCTGGGTGAGCCGGGCCTGCTGGCCGTCCAGGACGAATGCCTCGACGGCGGCGGCGTACGCGGGGCGGGTGTAGAAGCGCCAGCCGCCGGCGACCAGGCGCAGCTCGAAGCCGCGCCCGGAGGCGGTGTACTCGTCGGCCAGCTCGCGCAGGGTGTCGCCGATCTCGCGCGGGGTGCGGCCGAGGACCTTGGCCAGCCGGTCCTCGGTGACGGGCTCGTCGACGACCAGGAGGACGGCTTCGAGGGCGGGCTTGAGCGCGACGGGATCACCGGGAGCGGCCGGGGCGGCAGGAGCGGTCGTGCCGGCGGGAGCGGCCGGATCTCTTGGATCGCTCAGAGAGCTGTGGGCGCCGATGGTGCGGCCTCCTGGTCGAATTCGTCGGTCACGGCACGGGAGGGGTCCCGCTCGCCGCCGGTCCAGGAGACGGTCAGCTCGCCGAGCGCGGTCTCCTGCTCCAGCGCCACGGCCTTCTCGCGGTACAGCTCCAGGAGGGCGAGGAAGCGGGCGACGACGGTCAGGGTGTCGCCGGCGTCCTCGGCCAGCTCCCGGAAGGTCAGGACGCCGCGCTCGCGCAGCAGCGTGGCGACGACTCCGGCCTGCTCGCGCACGCTCACCAGCGGCGCGTGGATGTGGTCGACGTACACCTGCGGCGCGGCCTTGGGGCGCATCGCCTTGGCGGCGAGTTTCGCGAAGCCCTCGGCACCGATGGAGAGGACGACCTCGGGCAGCAGTTCCGCGTGGTGCGGCTCCAGGCCGACGGTGCGCGGGTGGCGGCGGCCCTCCGTCTCCCAGCGGTCGGCGAAGATCTCGGCGATCCGCTTGTACGCGCGGTACTGGAGCAGCCGCGCGAACAGCAGGTCGCGGGCCTCCAGGAGCGCCAGGTCCGCCTCGTCCTCGACCTCGGCGACCGGCAGCAGCCGGGCGGCCTTCAGATCGAGCAGGGTCGCGGCGACCACGAGGAACTCGGTGGTCTGGTCGAGGTCCCAGTCCGGGCCCATGGCCCGGATGTGCGCCATGAACTCGTCGGTCACCTGCGACAGGGCGACCTCGGTGACGTCCAGCCGGTGCTTGGCGATCAGCTGGAGCAGGAGGTCGAAGGGGCCCTCGAAGTTCGCGAGACGCACGGTGAACCGCCCGTCGCCGCCCCGGCCGCCCTCGGCCGGGCCGTCCGCGGGGGCGTCGGTGGGGGCATCGGCGGGGGCGTCCGCGGGGGCGTCGGCGGGCGCTCCTGCGGCCTCGGACGTCTCGGGGGTACCAGGGGCCTCGGAGGCCGCCGTACGGCCCGTGGAACCGCCCGGCACGTCCATGACGTACGGGATGTCCATCGCGTCCGCCCCCGCGCCGGCTTCCCCGGCCGTACGCACGCGTTCCCGTCGTACCGGATCCCGTCGTACCGGATCCCGCTGGACCGGCTCCCGCTGGACCGGCTCCCGGGACACGGGAGTCTCGGCCCGCACCGTCCCCGGACCGCGGCCGAGCGCGCGGCGGCGGGACGGGCGGGACGTTTCATCGGGGGGTGGCGGCATGAGGATCCTGGTGGAGCGGGGGTGCGGCAGGCCGCAGGGTACCGTCAGCGGCCGCGCAGACGGCGGACGAGGATGCTCGCGTCGCCCCGGGACTCCAGGTCGGCCAGGACCACGGCGACGGCCTCGCGGACGATACGGCCCCGGTCGACGGCGAGACCGTGCTCGCCGCGCAGCACCAGCCGGGCGTGCTCCAGGTCCATCAGCTCCTCCGTCGACTCCATCCCGTCCTCCGCGATGCAGGAGGACCACGTCTCCATGGGCTGGTCCGCCGCCCGCAAGCTGCGCACCACGATCGACAAC